>JBKJJX010000106.1:0-2986 GCA_046597825.1 Bacteroidota bacterium
GCTCCCTTACCAAAGACAACAACCGGAATCGTTTGAGCAAGAATCTCAATATCGAAGAGAAGGGATTGGTTTTCAATGTAATATAAATCGAGCATCACCATTTCGCGAAATCCAAGATTACTTCGGCCGGAGACCTGCCACAAACCGGTCATACCGGGTTTTGCTTTCGATCGTCCGCGGAAATAACCGCCCACGTCATCCTTTTCCTGCATCAGATTAAAGTCACCAATCGGCAGAGGCCTTGGGCCCACAAGACTCATTTCTCCTTTGACCACATTGAAGAGTTGCGGCAGTTCATCAACGCTGTAGCGCCGGATGTACTTGCCGACTTTTGTTAGCCGGGGATCGTTCTTCATTTTAAACAAGGCGCCATTTGTCTCGTTGTGGGCGAAGAGCGTTTCCTTCTTCTCGTCCGCTTCATGATGCATGCTGCGGAATTTATAAAACATAAACGGCTTGTCCCGGTCGCTCAACGAACGCTTGTGCTTGAAGAATACCGGACCGTGTGATTCCAGTTTTGTAGCGACGGCCACCAAAAGGAACACAGGCGATAGCAGCGCAAGGAGAATCATCGCTCCCATAATATCGAATGCTCTCTTCACAACCTGCTTTGATTTGTCGATCTGTTTGCGGGTAGGAGAAAAAAGAGGTAACCCCGAAATGTCATGGATGCGGATCTGGTCGAACAAAAAATCGGTTTCCGGAGACACCACACGCATACGCACATAGTGTTTACGACAGAGTTTTTCAAGATCATCGTAGGACCCGTTCAACTCCTGGGAAGAAAGAACCATGATCTCCACATCTTCATCGACGATTGCTTGTTCGATATCCGCGCTGTTCACATGAAGCTTCTTGTCCGTGCGGCTGTGCAGCGGTGTTTTCATAATCTTCACAGCATCATAGCCAAGATCGGGAAAGGCACTAAACCGCATCAGCAGATTATCCAGGTTTTTTCCCGATCCAATGACCAGCGTGTTCCAGCGTCCATACCCAAAGCGACGGAATGCACGGAACATTTTTCGCACGCCAAACCAGATCACTGTATACAACACGGGAAGGAGTAAGAAGAGAACAATCAAAAACTTGCGGGGATAAAAAAGATTTCCTGAGAGGAATAATGAAGAGAGAATTATTGCAATACTATAAATATATGCTTTGCTCGCAGAAAGAAAATGGTGCCTGAATGGCGCGTAGGAAACCGTACGGTAAATGCCGAGAGCGTTGAATGAAATCAAAAACACACACACCGCGAACAAAAAAAGATTAGCGTGCGTGGAAATTACTTCGGAAAGGCTCAGGCTGTCATACTGCAAGAGAGCGGAGACAATGAAGGACAGAGACAGTATCGACGCGTCCACGAGCATTGCAACCCCCGCAGCAACAGTACGCCAGTTACGCCGTAACTTTGAAATCAACTAAAACCTGCGGTAATTGAAGAATCGATGGTTAAACTCCTCGCACATTCGGAACAACACGCACCAAAGTAGGAAAATTCCCATTGACATTCAAAGGATGAACAAAGTCGGTAATGTCTCAGTTTCAAATTAAGCTTAGTCCTCGCAGCCCATGTCATGCTAAAGCGCTCTTTTTCAGCGTCCCTTCAAGTGGTTCGGATTCCGAATAAGAACATTTGGGAATGGCGTGTGCTTCCAAGCTGAGACTCTATTACAAAGACTGCCAGCTTGGATTTTTTGTCCGGACTTTCTGACAACAAGTCAAAAACGGTGCTGAATAACAGGGAAATCGGGGTGTCGATGCTGTTATGCTGAAACAGGTTGGTCCCGCTGAGCATAGTACCACTCAACGGTCTCTCGCAAGCCTTGTTGCAGATTTATTTTAGCTGACCAACCCAAAAGATTCAGCTTTGTTACGTCCAGCAGCTTCTGTGGAGTTCCGTCCGGTTTGGAATGGTCGAACCGCAGCTCACCGAAAAATCCGACGACGGATTTAATCATCGACGCCAATTCACGAATTGAAACGTCCGAGCCGACACCAATGTTCACAATATCCGAGTCCTCATACGTTTGCATCAGGTGCAGACATGCATCGGCGCAATCATCGACGTGAAGAAATTCACGGCGCGGAGACCCGCTCCCCCATATTTCGACGAAAGGATCATTCCTGTCTTTTGCCTCGATAAATTTTCTTATCAGTGCCGGCAACACATGCGCATTCATCAAATCGAAATTATCGTTGGGGCCATACAGGTTCGTCGGCATAACTGAGATGAACTTCGTGCCATACTGCCGGTTGTATGCCTGGCACATTTTGATGCCTGCTATCTTCGCAACGGCATACGGTTCATTGGTTGGTTCGAGCTTGCCGTCGAGAAGGTATTCTTCCTTCATCGGCTGGGGAGCCATGCGCGGATAAATGCACGAGCTTCCAAGGAACAAAAGTTTCTTCACACCCGATGTGTAGCTTGCATGGATTACATTCGCCTGCGGGACAAGGTTTTCGTAGATGAAGTCAGCCGGGTAGGTGGTGTTGGCATAGATGCCTCCGACCTTTGCTGCCGCGAGGAAGACATAGTCCGGCCGTACGGTTTCAAAAAACTCGCTCACAGCAGACTGATCAAGCAAGTCGAGCTCACCGCGGGATTTTCCGATAACGTTATTGAATCCATCGTGCTTCAATTTGCAAACGATAGCCGACCCAACGAGGCCACCATGGCCGGCGACGTAAATCCTGGAATCGTGATTCATGTTCTGGTCTTTCGGATTGTTGCCTGATCATGGGCACGAAGTTCCCAAAACGTGCAGAAATTGATTCGTAAAGGTTCCATACCCGATTGAGATTTTGAGTGGATCGGCGAGCCCACTCATGGGACAACAAGTCTTCCCGTAGTAACAAAAGTGCTCTTGCAGCTAGCTGAAGATCCATTCGAATGAATGCATGGATCAATGGCATCGGGGAGAAAATAGGCGGAATGCAATTGAGGGTAGGTTCAGCCGACCTGCTTTCACAAGTGAACTATCGGTTC
>JBKJJX010000103.1:0-3002 GCA_046597825.1 Bacteroidota bacterium
TTTCTTGACCGGCTGATCTTTCTTCATAAGATCGAAGAAGGGTTGGAAGATTCGCGTAAGGGACGAGTATATAGCACGACAGAAGCCCGGCGGAAGCTGAAAAAATGGCTCAAGTAAAATGGACGCGTCGGGCATTACGCGATCTGAACGAGATCGGGGAGTTCATTACAAGAGATAGTCCCAGAATAGCCGAGTTGTATGTGAACAAACTCTTCGAACGACCAAACATTTTGGAGAGACTGCCGAAGGCGGGCCGCATCGTCCCTGAAAAAAATGATCGCGCTTTGCGAGAGTTGATCCTGGGTAATTATCGAATCGTGTATCGTATCAAATCACGCTGGATTGAGATTCTTACTGTCCATCATAGTGCAAGGCCGTTAGAGCATTCAACAGACTTTGGTCGATTGTAGCTGATGCCAACTATAACGTATATCGAAGCAATCTCGGAAGCTATGTGGGAAGAGATGGAACGCGATCCGTCGGTGTTCTTAATTGGCGAGGATATTGGAGCGTACGGCGGAGCGTTCAAGGCGACAAAGGGGTTTCATCAACACTTTGGTGGGGAGCGGGTAATTGACGCGACGCTCTCGGAAGCCGCAATAATTGGCGCGGCGACAGGAGCGGCCGTCGTTGGCATGAGGCCGATTGTCGAAATGCAATTCGCGGATTTCGTGACAAACGGATTCAATCAGCTTGTCGTCAATACCGCGAAAACACATTATCGCTGGCAGCTTCCAGTGCCGATGGTTGTTCGGTTGCCCAGCGGCGGCTACATCCATGGCGGACCGTATCACTCCGCCAACACGGAAGCGTGGTTTGCACACACACCCGGACTGAAAGTTGTAGCACCTTCAACGCCGTATGATGCAAAGGGATTGATGAAGGCGGCGGTGCGAGACAATAACCCGGTAATGTTTTTCGAATACAAATATCTATATCGTCGCATCAAGGGTGATGTGCCGGAAGACGATTATGTCGTTGAGATTGGAAAAGCTGATGTGAAACGTGAGGGGAGTGATATCGTCATCTTCACGTATGGCTCAACTGTTCATTTCTCGCTTGAAGCTGCGGAAATTCTTTCGAAGGAAGATGGTGTTGAAGTGATGGTGGTTGATTTGCGAACGCTTCTTCCTCTCGATAAAGAGGCTATCATCGGCGCAGTAAAAGCGACCGGCAAAGTGCTGATTGTACACGAAGCCACATTGACGGGAGGAATTGGCGGAGAGATTGCGGCGATTATTTCCGAGAACGCCTTTCAATCTCTTGATGCACCAATCAAGCGGGTTGGTTCATTGGACACGCCGGTTCCATTTGCTCCGCCACTTGAGGAATTTTTTCTGCCTGATATAAAGAAGATAGTAAAAGCTCTCAGAGAGCTTGCAAGTTTTTGACACGTCATTAATTAGAGGAAACACATGGCACGAGTAGAAGTCGTAATGCCGCAGATGGGCGAGAGCATCGCCGAAGGAACGATCGTCAAGTGGCACAAGAAGATTGGCGATAAAGTAAAGAAAGACGAAACGCTTCTCGAAATCTCAACTGATAAAGTAGATTCCGAAATTCCATCTCCGGAAGCAGGAGTCTTGGCTGAGATTGTTGTTCAAGAACAGACGACCGTCCCGGTGCGGACTGTAATCGCGTATCTTGAGACAGACGCCAGTGTCACCGCAACGCAAACAGCAAAACCGGCTTCTCCGGTGCAACCGGCTGCGGTTCCTCCAGCCGCCCAGCCAGCTACGTCACCCGCGCCTCCTCAATCTGAATCAACTCAGACACCGGCTGCACCCGCAACGGGTCGATTCTATTCACCGCTTGTCCTGAACATTGCGCGCGAAGAAAGCATTTCCATGCAGGAGTTGGAGACAATTCCGGGAACCGGCGAAGGTGGAAGAGTTTCGAAGAAGGATATTCTCTCGTACGTCAATGCGAAGAAGAGTGGAGTGAAACCTTCAGCGGCTCCATCAGCGCCCGCTTCGGCCTCAAAGCCAATGGCCGCGCCATCTATTGCGCTTGCAGGAAAACCTGTTGAAGTTCCCGAGCTGCGATCCAAATATCCGGCTCCGCAACATGACATCATTCAGATGAGCAACGTTCTCCAGAAGATGGCAGAACATATGGTGAAGAGCATCCACACCTCGCCGCATGTTGCAGCAATTCACGAAGTGGATATGACGAACGTCGTGAAGCATCGCGCACAGCATGCAGCAGAGTTTGAAGCGGGGCAGGGATTCAAACTCACATTCACGCCGTACATTGTACAGGCAGTTGTCAATGCGATTAAAAAATATCCGCTCGTTAATACATCGATTGAAGGCGACAAGATCATCAAGAAAAACTATATCAATCTGGGACTCGCTGTTGCAGCGGAGAATGGATTGATCGTTCCGGTGATCAAGAATGCGGAAGAGAAGAACTTCCTCGGCCTTGCCCGCTCGGTGAATGATCTCGCGACACGGACCCGGAACAAAAAACTTATGCCGGATGATATTCAGGGCGGGACGTTTACAATCTCCAACTATGGCGTATTCGGGACGTTGATTGGAACACCGATCATTAATCAGCCGCAGGTTGCCATTCTTGGAACGGGAGCAATCAAAAAGCGGGTAATGGTTGTGGATGACATGATTGCGATCCGTTCGATGGCATTCTTTACGCTCTCGTTCGATCACCGAATTGTTGATGGCGCTCTCGGCGGAATGTTTCTTGAAGAGATTGTAAAAGCACTTGAGAATTTTGATACGACATTGTCATTCTAATAAATCGGCAACATTCAGAATGACAAACAGAAAAAACAAATGATTATCCAAGAAATTCAAATTGAAGAAACGCCCAGGCAGTCCAGGCCTGATTGGTTGAAGATAAAAATTCCGTCGGGAGAAGAATTTGCCCGCCTGAAGAATCTCGTTACCGGACAGAAACTCCACACGGTGTGTGAGGAGGCACGGTGTCCGAACATGGCGGAATGTTGGAATACCGGCACTGCAACATTCATGATTCTTGGC
>JBKJJX010000131.1:0-4509 GCA_046597825.1 Bacteroidota bacterium
GCATCCTCAACCCCATCCACCAGCGTCGCCACCTCCCGCCCCAGCATGTCAAATACTTTCAGAGAAACGTGCGTTGAACGCGGTAGCTCGTAGCGGATTGTTGTTGTTGGGTTGAACGGGTTGGGATAGTTTTGCAATAGATTAAACCGTTCAGGGAAACTACTTTGGTCCGGAGTTGAAATCGAAGTAATAGTTGAACTCAAGAGATAGTGCTCGGCAATCTCATAACCGTCCAGTGTCCCGCTATTATATCGAAACCGAAATAAGCCGACACCTCTTTTGAAAGTAAACGTACTTCGAAAAGATGGTGAAAAACTAATCCGATTTGTCGATTTGAAAGCAACCGTATCGCCGGCGCCGATCTTTCTGAATCGGTATACCAACGTTGTGTCATTGAAATCCATTGTGAAAGGAAAAACATCAAGTCGAATAGCAGTCGGGTCACTCTTCCTATAAGTATGATGCTGCCCTCCGCGTTTCTCAATCAATTCGAAATTTAGGGTATCATGGATGGGGTATGTCGTTTCCATATTGAGATAAACCCGCCGATGAATAAGATCCCTTTTCTGGCGGATTTGCAACTGGGTTGAATCCGTGCTGACTATTGATCCCGTAACAAAATAAACAGAACGTCCAGAGTCCGTAATTGTTTCCACGCCTGCGCCTGAACCGGACTCGGTGTAATACCTATAGGTCCACTGATTCCCAATCGCAAGCGGAAATACCTCGGCAAGCGAATCGCTTTGGGCTTTCAGGTTATGAACAACTCCGAACTGAAGAGCTATCAGGATGGAAAAGAACACGGAGGACGCGAAACGTAGGCACGTTTTCATGGTGCACCGCCGGATTAGGACTGAACAAGGAGTGTGGAGTAATGTAATCGTGCGTACAGGAAAAAGCAATCAGGAAAAGGTGGAGCGGGCTTCGAAAGTACCTAGAACATCAAAAGCCCGATTCCGTCAGGAAATCGGGCTTCTGCCTGTCGCAATATTCACCAGCTATTACTACAAGGCTCCGCGGATGCGCACGTCGCCGCCGGATGTATGTGCGTGAATCTGGTTGCCTCCGCCATTAATCGTTCCGCGAACACGGCTTTCGTCAAACTTCCCCTGCATCGTTACGGGAAAGTCACACGTTACTTCTCCCCCGCTCGTCTCCGCGTCGATGTTTGCTGAAATGTTCTTCGGCATGACGATGTCAATATTACCGCCAGAAGTTTCGGCGTACACGCCCTTGTTTGTTTCGGCGACGTTCACCGAAATGTTTCCGCCTGAAGTTTCCGCTCGTACTTTGCCGGCCACCGTCTTCAACGAAATATTTCCGCCCGAGGTGTTAACGTCAACGTCGCCTTTCACTTCCGTAATTCTAATATCTCCACCGGAAGTTTCCATATGCAATTGCCCCTGAATTTTTTCCGTTCGAATGTTCCCGCCCGAAGTTTCCAAATCAATTGTGCCCGCTATATTCGTAAGGATAATGTCGCCACCGGAGGTACCGCCGTTCAGTTTTCCATTCACATCGTTCACCGTAATATTGCCGCCTGATGTTTCCATCCGGAGATTATATTCTTTCGGGACCTTGATTGTGAATTCAACCTCGAGGTCGTTGTTCCAGCTCCATCCCCAGTTCGAGCGAGAGGATTTTCCAAGAATATCCACGCCCGATGCGGACTGGCTTGCAGTGATCTGAAAATTGTCAATATCCTTCTGCCTTCCCTTCATGTCCACGTGGACGGAGACTTCCTTCGCGTCTGTGCCGACAATGTTCATTCCCCCGAAATCAGTTTTGATCATGAGCGTGCCGCCGGACGATGCGCTGAATTTCTTATCGAACGATTTCTCCGCACTGCCCGCGACCGCAACACTGACAGCGAGAAACAGAATAAACATTGCCGCGCTTTGCATTAATCTATTCATACCAAACCTCCATGAGAATTGTATTCGGTTGGATTATCTGATTCCTTAGACGACTGTAATTGGCAAATTGTTTCGAGGCAAGCGAGCTTTTTGTTAGTGTCATCGCGCCGGTTCTTTAGTAGTGTCGCGGTTTGGAAGCACACGTCATTTCGAAATATTCTTATTCGGAATCAGAACCAAGAACAACTTGAACGGATGCTGGAAAGAGCCCTTCCACATGACATAGGTTGGGAGGACAAGCTTGATTTGAAACTGAAGCATTACCCGTTCTTTGCATTTGCAGAGCCTTTTGGGTATTTTTGTTCGGCCTTTCGAGTCCGTCATCACTAACAGGGACGCTCTCCTTTTCATGAGACAAACATTGCTGTTCTTTCTTCTCTTTCTCGTCGCATCATGCGGTGGCAAAACACCCAAATCGCCCGACCCGTCAAGCCAACAATCAAACAACCCTCAAACTCCGCACGCCATGACCGGAATTCCAAAATTTAGCGGAGCGAATGCGTTCGCGTTCCTTACGAAACAAACATCGTTCGGGCCGCGCAATCCAAATTCAAAAGGGCACGAACAATGTCTCGCATTTCTTGAAAACACGTTGCGCCAATCCGCCGATGAGGTACACATGCAATCATTTACGGCGCAGGGCTATAACGAAACGTTGAGGCTCACCAACGTAATTGCAACATTCAACCCTAAAGCAACTGCGCGGGTGCTGCTGTGCGCCCATTGGGATACACGTCCGCGTGCCGAGCAGGACACAAATAAAGCAAAGCAACAACTGCCGCTGCTGGGCGCGAACGATGCTGCAAGCGGCGTGGCCGTGCTGCTTGAAATCGCACGTCTCCTCAAAGAGAAGAGTCCGACAGTTGGCGTTGATCTTGTTTTTTTTGATGGAGAAGATTACGGCATGGAGTCCGATCTCTCGAGATATTTCCTTGGCTCGCGTTACTTCGCGAAGAATAAACCAGCCGACTACAATCCCCGGTTCGGAATTCTCCTGGACATGATCGGCGATAAGTTTCTCGATATTCCGAAAGAACAACATTCCGTGAAATTTGCGCCGGACATTGTGGATCTGGTTTGGGCAAAAGCAAAGGAACTTGGTTATCCGCAATTTCTGGATGAGATGGGAGAACAAGTCAACGATGATCATTTACAATTGAACGAAGTCGGTATCAAGACAATCGACCTCATCGACTTTAACTACCCCGACCAGACGAACCGCTACTGGCACACACACGACGACACGCCGGACAAATGCAGCGCCGAAAGCCTTGAAGCAGTCGGCACAGTGCTCACACATGTTGTATATGGCCAACGCCCCTAAGCCGTATGCCGAAATCCTACACTGAAGTTGAAATTATTGCGGATGAACAACTCCGCGAACACATCGTCGCCATCTTTTCCGAGATCGGCTTCGAAGGTTTTTGGGAAGAGGGAACTCTCCTTCGTTGTTATATAAGCAGCACTCGCTGGACTGACAGCATGCTCGACGAAATGCAGAGCATGATTTCTTCAATACAGCGTTCGGGCACTTCGGTAGCTCCGAAGATCTCTGTAAAAAATATTCCGGAGCGGAATTGGAACGAAGAGTGGGAGAAAACAATTCAGCCCATTCATGTCACAGAGCGGATTGTCATCACGCCCACATGGCACGAATACACGCCTCAGCCCGGCGAAATCGTTCTGACAATCGACCCAAAGATGTCCTTCGGCACCGGCTACCATGAGACAACGCGCATTGTTCTCAAGCTGATGGAAAAATATGTAAAGCCCGGCATGGTACTGTTGGATGTTGGAACGGGAACAGGCGTGCTTGCCATTGCAGGAATTAAACTCGGCGCCCGCTCGGCAATCGGAGTCGATAACGACGAGTGGTCGTACAACAACGCAATGGAAAATATTCAGCTGAATGATGTTCACAATTCAGTGGAGATTATCCTGGGCGAACTTGAATCCGTACAATCCTCAGCCTTCGATATGATCGTTGCAAACATCCAGCGTAACGTTATCGAGCCGCTGCTGCCGGCGATGAAGTCCAAATTGAATTCGGGCGGCATGGTTATTCTTTCGGGATTGTTGAATGTGGATGAGGAGCCTATGAGAAGTGCGGTTAGCAGTTCGGGGTTCGTGGTGCGGGAAATGATTACTGAGAATGAGTGGATTGGGATGGTTGTTGGCGCGTGAGAATCGTTTCAATAGATATCGGCACCAACACTGTTCTCCTCCTCATTGCCCGTGTTGATGATGGCGGAGCGATTCACACGCTTGCCTATGAGCAACGGGTTCCGCGTCTCGGTAAGGGAGTCGATGCATCGAAGAATCTTTCTGCCGATTCAATGCAACGAGTGGTGGATGTTCTGCAAGAATACAAAACCATCATTGCAAAGTTTGAGATCGATAAAACTATTGTCTGCGGAACAAGCGCCGTCCGCGACGCAAAGAACGCGGGTGAATTTGTCCATCTCATTCAATCAAAGACGGGATTCGAACTTGAAATCCTTAGCGGGCAGGACGAGGCGTATTGGACGTATCGGGGCGCGATCAGCGGAATTCCCGACATAAAAAAGGCGACCGTAGTTGATATTGGCGGCGG
>JBKJJX010000069.1:0-7178 GCA_046597825.1 Bacteroidota bacterium
CTTGAACTCTTTCCACTCATGCCGAGTCCCCCAATGCGCAAATTGGGAACGAACATTATATACGCCGACCCTCCGATACCATTCATATAAATGCCGCTGGTCTTCAATGCAGCACCCTTTGACGCAACAATAAAGTTGTTGATCGGAGCAGTATCGACGAACAGCCAACCCGGAGTATACCCGAACAAGCCACCGATTTTTCCGGCCTTGGAGCGCTTTGGTGGAATCGGATCTTCCTGTGCCAGGGAGACCGATGCAACAATAAGTATCAATATGCAAAGCGCAGAGACACGTTTCATGAGCTTCCTCCGATGTATATGTTTCGTGAAAACAACCACGCCAAGTTAGCTAAATCGGTTTTGATATTCAACGTTGATTGTCCATGAGCTTGTGTATATATTTGTTCCGCTTTTCAGTCTCCCGAAAGGCAGATGAAATTCAAAAAATAAAATCCTGAGAGTCCTGAATGCTTTCTGCTCTACGAATTGCGCTGTACTGTCTGATAGTGTTCTCTGCATTAAAAGCTTTTTCTCAGCAGAATAGTTCCGCTTCTCATGTTATCTTTCTTCCCGGGAAGCTTGACGTTCCTCCTCTCACGGCTTCATACCAGGAGCCACGCGTCGGATTGAGAAAGGAAATAGCCACGTCGAAGTTGAAGTTAGATATCGGAGCGGCGTTAGATATGCTTGAATTCCGGCCCGGCGCGGATTCTACAGACAGGTTCCGATTCGGAATTGATTTTTTTACGTATGCTCTTTCGACAAATTCAGAGGGACTCCGACTTCAGATTGATGCTGTTGATGGATACTTCGGCGGACATATTTCATTCGTCCGCCAGCGGAGCACGGATTCACGCTTCGCACTGCGACTTCGTCTGCTTCATCTCAGTGCACATTTTCTGGACGGTCATTTCAGCAATGCAACACAAACATGGAAGGATAACCGTTCCCCCATCCCCTTTACGCGTGACTTTGGCGAGCTGCTGGCAAGCAACGATTTTCCAACCGGAGAAATCGGCTTGAAGATATATGGCGGATTCAGCTATGCGACTCTCGTCCGGCCGACTAATATTCAACGATTTGAAGTTTTAGCCGGCTTCGAGTTGCATTCAGTGACGAATACACTCTTCGATAAGCCATTCAATGTTTATCTGGCGGATCATTTCGGGCTTCGCGGTATTCCGGCGTACGTCGGGACAAACAATCTGGAGTTTGGAGTGAAGATGGGAGAATGGAATTCGTCGGGATTAAAAATCTATTTCAGCTATTACAATGGATTGGATGTGTTCAGCCAATATTACGATGTCCGGAGGGAAAATTGGGGCATTGGATTCGCCTTTGATTTCTGGTAAGCGTTATGCTTTCAAGCCGAGATCATCCGCTATTGCTGCAAGAGCGCCGGTAATGAGCAAGATATGGTCATCGATATTTAATTCCATCTCAACGATCCCCTGCTGAATATCCTCCCTGCTTACCGTTCTGGCGAATGCTTTGTCTTTCAATTTCTTCTTTACCGATGAAGGCTGCAGATCGTTCAGCTTGTTCGGCCGGACCATCGCACACGCAACAATAAATCCCGCCAGCTCATCGCACGCAAATAGCGTCTTTGCCATCTTCGATTCCCTCGGTATGTTCATCTGCGGCACGTGTCCTAGTATCGCAGTACGGACATCATCAGGATAGCCGTGGCTCGCGAGGATTTCAGATCCCTTCGCCGGGTGGTCAGGAACTTGCGGGTACATCTCATAGTCGAAATCATGCAGCAATCCTGTGACGCCCCATTTCTCTTCATCCTTACCGAACTTTCGGGCGTAGGCTCTCATCGCGGCTTCAACAGCAAGCGCGTGCTTCCGCAGACTGTCGGACTTTGTGTATTCATAAAGAAGATTTAGAGCGTCGTTGCGATTCATAGTATGGGGTTAGGTTATTTCGTTCCTGACTGTTTCACTTGATCAACAGAAGGGACTTCGTTTGAGTGAACGTTCCCGCTTCAATCCGGTAATAGTATACTCCTGAACTCAAGCTTGATCCGTTGAATTGCGTCGTGTATTCGCCCGCTGGCAGACTCTCATTCACAAGTTCGGCCACTTTGCTTCCGAGTACATCAAAGACGGTCATGCGAACATGCGAGTCGTATGGAAGATCGTACTTGATTGTTGTTACCGGATTAAAGGGATTAGGATAATTCTGATGCAAAGCGAATTTGTCCGGAACCCGGTCGTTCACAGGCACACCAAGCGTTGTCGTTCCTTGCTTCAACACAATATTATTATTCGGATCGAACTGCAACCCGGTCGGCTGCCGATTGAACGTAAACGTGAATGCCTGATTGTTTGCATCATTCATAACTCTCACGGTCGTGTCGCCGGATGCAAATGTAATTTTTAATTCTATCGGCATCTTGAAGAACGCCGGATTCGATTGCGTTTGCCTCGCAACGAAAGTCGCCCGCCAGTTTCCTCCGCCAAGCGACGTAAAATTATAACCGTTCCCGTACACGGGATGATTCGGCAAATACACCCATTGATTGAAGAACCAATTCAAATCCTGACCGGTCACCTGATTTATTTTAGTTACAAAATCCGCAGTCACCGCATTCTTCAATCTGAAGTTCGTCGTATCGGTTGCATAGGATTTAATTGCAGCAAAGAACAGAGAATCGCCCAGCGTATAGCGCAACATGTGAAGAACGCACGCCCCCTTGTTGTAGGTGATGGCCGTATTGAAAAGTGTATTGTTGTCCGGAGGGTTAATAGCCCACGCTGGATTGTAAATCGGCCAGCCGGGATTTGAACCAAGATAACCGCTTGCATCACCAACAATATCATTCTTGTACGAAGCATAACCGCCCGTATATTCATACCAGAGCGCTTCACTATATGTAGCGAAGCCTTCGTTCAGCCAGATGTCCGCCCATGTTCCGCATGTTATCATGTCACCGACCCATTGGTGAGCGTACTCGTGTGAAACCAGATTTTCGCTCCAACAATTGGGGCACAAACTTGTAAGGGTCTGGTTTTCCATCCCGCCCCAGATAAATAAATTATTCAAAGTTGCAAACCCGTTCTTCTCAAAAGCATGAACGCCGTAAATGCGCGAGTATTCGGTCGTCATCGGAATAATTTTTGTTTTGATGTTGTTCAGATTGCTTGCACTCTCTCCCGTGTTCCAGTAAAAGCGGATGGGGATGCTGTCGTTCGGACTTGCAGGATTGCGCCAGTACACGATGTCGAGATTGTAGTTTACTTTCGCAGAAATGACGACGAGATACGTGGAGATTGGATCGCGGCTTCGCCAGTTGAACCAGATCGTGTCAGCAACGCGGGTTGAATCAGCGAGGCGCCCGTTAGAACCGAGCTTTACTGTTGCAGGGACTTTCGCGGTCAGGTCCAATGTCGCTTTATCCGATGGCCTGTCCCAGCACGGGTACCAGTTACGAGCACCTTGGGGTTCGGCGTCAGTAAATACCATCCCGTTGCTTACATAGAATCCGTTATCGCTCACGTTGTTGTGCCGGTAATAGATTTTCACGGTCGCAGTATCGTTTGGATTGTACAACCGGTTTAAATTAATTGTCAGAATATTTCCCGCGTGAGAGAATGAAACGCCGGCCATTCCAACAGAATCAATCGTGAGAGATGTATTTGTGGCATTCAAACCAATCGATTGAAGCGCTGAGTCGACACGGAATGTTATTTCGTTGCTTGCTGTAAATGATTTCGGATACGGGCTGAGAAAGCAGTTGTAGATATCCAAATTGAGTTTGTAATTCAGAACATCAAATGAATGACGCGGAGTATTTTGAGAGAGAATCCCTTGCCCGGTATTTGGACTGTTCATTTTTTTCTGAGAACAATACTCAGAGCCTTTCTTGACGGCCTGCTGGGCATATCCGAAACCTGTAAATGCGGATATGATTAACGCAACTACAATTGTTCTTGTTTTGAGCATGGTGGTTCTCCTCTTACTATGCTAAATGATTGCGGTGTTATATTCAACCAGGGAAATATTTTCGTTGCGAATAGATATGGAATCAATACCAGAACGCTCAGAAGGTATGCCACAGTGGTGGGCTCGTGTTTGGTGGAGAATTGAGGTATTTGCCTACTCGGGTAACGAAGGGTTTCCTACATCTCGGAATAGTTTGTACTCCGTTCCCAGATTTGAAAAGGCCTTTCCATTCTGTATATTAGGTCAACATCCCAGGGAGAAGACATGCCACCTGAAGTTGAGATTGTTGACTACCGATTAGAACAGTATTTGAAAGACATAACTCCGGAGCGAGAGGCCGTCCTCTCCGAGATGGAAGCGTACGCGAAGAAAACCAATTTTCCGATTGTTGGCCCACTTGTCGGACGGCTCTTAGCAGTTCTTGCATCATCCATCAACGCAAAAAGAATCCTTGAGCTCGGTTCCGGATTTGGATATTCGGCATACTGGTTTGCAAAGGCAACAACCGATGACGCAAGAATCATCTGCACGGAAACGAACGAGCAAAATGCCCGGCGTGCACGGGAAGCGTTTGTGCGGGGAAAGATCGATCACAAAATTGATTTCAGAGTTGGCAACGCCCTTGATATTCTCCCGGATGTGCAGGGCGAGTTCGACATCATCTTCAACGATATCAATAAGAAGGATTATCCCAAAGCGCTGACGATGAGCGTTCCGAAGTTGAGAAAAGGCGGACTGTTCATAACTGATAATGTCTTGTGGCATGGGCGCGTGCTTGCGGAAAAGCCGGATGAAGATACAGCGGCAATCCTCACACTCAACAGAATGCTGTATTCAATGCCTGATATTTTCTCGGCCATCCTCCCGTTGCGCGACGGTGTTTCAGTAAGTGTGAAACTGTAGCGCGCTTGTTTTTATTGGAGGAATAATGTAGGTTCTTCACACCTAATTGTCCCTGTTCTTTCATGTTCTGCCAAATCCCACACCGAACATTGGGTACCCTACCCATCACCACACCACCACATCACTCACCATTAATGGAGTTCACCATGAAACACATTCTCGCAGTACTGATCGCCGTGCTGTTCCTTTCCACGTTTCAACAAGCAAAGGCGCAAGGTGGCAAGGAACAAGTGATTGCAATCTACAACGTTGCCACCGGAAAGCATCTTGAGTTTCTGAAATGGATGGCGGAGGGTGAAGCAATTGATAAAGAGGCGGGCGCACCTGCAACACAATGGTACATTCATCATGACGGCGCCGGCTGGGATTTCATCAGCATACGAATGAGCGGAACCCCGTCGGAACAAGAAGCAATGGACAAGAAGGTCGAAGATCTCCGCAAGAAGAAAGGACTGCCGACAGGCATGGCAGCGTCATTCAGATTCCGTCAATATATCAGCAGCCACTCGGACACGTATGCCGGCGGCCCGTACACAGCAGCTGAACTCGTGAAAATGGCAGAAGGAAAGTAGTTCCTGAAATGAAGAAACCGCCGAGTGCAGAGAAACTAACTGCGCCCGGCGGTTTCTGCTAATCAAAACGAACAAAATCAAAACGCATTCATGGCAATTACTGTTCTTGCTTCAATCTTCCTCATTGCTATTCTGCTTATTGCTGCCTTCGGATTCAAGCTGGTCATAAAGCAAGGCAAGCCTCCCGAGGACCTTCACAACGAACACTGCTCTGTTTGCCGCGAGAAGTTCAACAAGTCCATGCTTGTCGAGCGGCAGATTGGTGACTATAAAGTTTTATACTTCTGCCCTTCCTGCATAACAAAGCTTCATAGCGAGATGGTGAGCAAGAACTAAGATGCACTTATCGTTATTGCGGAGAGCCCCGCTTGTGTCGGGGTAAACTCCGCGACGAAGCAATCTCAAGCTTCGACAAATTTCGGATTGCTTCGCCTTGGAAAGAAGGCTCCCAAAGACAAGATGGGCCAATTGCCTTACTTCGCAAACAACCCCGCACTCGGACACAAATTATTCACGACACATTCGGGACAATTGGGTGAGCGGGCTTTGCATGTCTTGCGCCCGTGAAGAATCAGCAGCGTACCAACGTCGATCCATTGCGATTGCGGAAATAACGCCATCAGATCCTGCTCGATCTTTTCCGCGGTATCGGCTTCGGAAAAGCCAAGCCGCTGCGAAAGCCGGTGGACGTGCGTGTCCACGACAACTCCCGATGCGATCCCGTACACCTGTCCGAGCACAACACTTGCAGTCTTTCGTCCTACACCCGGCAATGAGATCAGCTCATCCAACAATTTCGGAACCTCTCCCGCAAAGCGATCAATCAATCCCCTGGCGCAACCCATAATGCTTTTCGTTTTCATTTTATAAAAACCGGTTGAGCGGATTTCCTGCTCCACTTCGGCTGGATTGGCTTCAGCGAGTGCTTTCGGCGTTTTGTACCTTGTGAACAACCCGGGCGTTACCATGTTCACACGTTCATCGGTGGTTTGAGCGGAGAGTATTGTTGCGATCAGAAGTTGGAACGCATTCTGATGATGTAACGCAGTGATGGGATGGGGAAATTCTTTTTTGAGAAGCTTGAAGATCTCTTGGGACCGTAACTCCATGGCCTCAGAGGATTCCCTTCGTTTCTTCTTCTCCCGAAGATTTCGCTTTTTTTCAGAGGCTGCCCGAAAACTTCTCTCCTTCAACTCACTATTCCGGTTTGCGAGGGGCAGTGCGTGCGCCGCTTATCGGGCCGCCCAGTAACGCACTTACCAAACACAGATTGAAGACACCAGCCGCCAAGGGCACGAGGCCAAGTATCATCAGGATGATACCAGCGGAATGCGGGGTTTGAGAGTAACCCCAACCAATAAGACCGAGACCAACAACGATTCGGGCAATACGACCAGTCATGCTGTTTATGAATCTTGCAAAACCCGATTGAGCAAAAGATTCAGCCATGCTCATTGTAACCTCCTTGGACGTTGATAGAAAACTATTATGTTGAACTTACCAAATTGACACCATAGAGACAAGCACAGGAGGATTAACCGAACCTGATAATTAGCAAGGATGTGGACTTTTCTTTATTGCTTCACGAGCTCAACCCGACGATTCCTCGCCTCACTTTCTCTGTTACATTTGCAAGCACTCCCTCAATCCGGCCAACAAGCGAGTCCGGTCCGGGCATGTAATAAATCACCCTTTGGGGGAAATCATGGTTAAGATTTTCAAACACCACTCTCTTCCCTTCCAACTTCACTCG
>JBKJJX010000084.1:0-3537 GCA_046597825.1 Bacteroidota bacterium
ATTGGCAACGCGTAAAAACATTTCCACGTCGAGCGTGTTATGATGCGTCGTGAATGGCCGGGCGAACGCTCCGCCGTACTGCGGCTGCAGTATCGGCGTTTCAACTTCCAGATAACCCCTCTCCTCAAAAAACTTTCGCATCGTCGAGATAATCTTTGCACGCTTGATAAATACGTCCTTCACTTGCGAGTTGACAACCAGATCAACGTAGCGTTGACGGTAGCGAAGTTCCTTGTCCGAAAAAGGATCGTGAACGACAACGTTGCCCTGTTCGTCTTTTGTTTCCTTTGCGATGGGGAGAGGGCGAAGAGATTTTGCGAGCAATACAACTTTCTGTGAATGAATGGAGACTTCCCCCATTTTTGTACGGAACACGAACCCCTCGACGCCGATAATGTCGCCGATATCCAGCAGCTTAAACGAATCGTAAAAGATGCCAAGATCATCTTTTTTCAGATAGATTTGAATCTTGCCCCGCGAATCCTGCACATGGCAGAATGAAGCTTTGCCCATTCTTCGAATGGACATAATTCTGCCGGCGATAGAAACAATAGGCTGCGGCGCATCATCTTTGAATGACTCAATGATCTCTTTCGAAAAAGCAGTTTGTAGGAACTCATAGGGATAAGGGTTTATTCCCTGCGTTCGAAGTTCTTCCAGCTCTTCGCGCCGGCGAAGCATAAGTTCGTTCAGATCCAACTGTTCAGGCTTAACTTTCAATGTTTACTCTCGTATGATGGAGTGTATTCAGGTGAGATGGTACAAAATAATACCCAGAATGTGAACGATAAGCAAGAAATCGCAGGCAGAGAGATATCTCTCACAACCATTTGAATGATTCAATCTAATGAACACTTAACTCCGTTCTTTGCGATAAATCCTTTATCTTCTCATGTGATTTTACTATCCTTACATCATTCATCAATCGTTCTTACATGAGATTCTTCGATACACACCCGGAGTTATTCAAGATTCTCTTCGCCGTCATTGCGTTGTTCTGCATTACTGCGGCAGGAGTCAATCTCTACAACCTTACCTCGGCGCCGACAGACGAGAATTTGTTCGTTGATCCGCCAACGTTTCTCATGGTTTCACACAATACCGATGAGCAAAACGGCATACAAACCGGTGATCTTGTTTTGGAAGTTGAAACGCGTCAGGGAAAAACGGCTGGAGATACGGTTCTTCAGGTAACCTCTTTGAGGCCGGCAACAAACAAACGGACAACTTCTACGCTCGCCATGAGCGAATTCAAAGCACTCACCATCCGGAACATCCCGCCGTACGTTCTGGTTATTGGTGTGGTGGATGAAGGTGCTTCCGACCGCGCCGGTATGAGAGTTGGCGACCTGATTCTACGTATCGACGGAAAAACATTTCATAGCGCGGTGCAAGCAGACTCCATTCTCCGCAGCGGCACGACAGGAAAAAGTTTTGTCTATACTGTGCTGCGCGGCGACAAGGAACTTGATCTCCATGTTGTTCTCGCCTCGCTGGGTGTTCCGTTATTTCTTATCGGGTTCACAATCGCATCAATCATTTTTCTTTTTATTGCGATTCTGCTTGCAACGAAAAAACCCGCAATGATTGGTGCCCGCCTGCTGAGTCTTGCATGCCTTATGTTTTTCTTTGCTCCGATTGTGTTTCCCTACAATCAAAGTCCGAATGTGCCGATGTTTTTTTTCCTGATCATCTGTTCCGGATTGGCGTATTCAATCGGTACATCTTTTTTTGCTCATGCGTTATTTTATTTTCCCTCCCTTCGCCCCGAATTAATCTCGCGCAGTTGGATCGTCATTGTAATATACCTACTCGCCTTCTTGCCTCTAGCCGGCGGAGCGATAAAACAAGGCGCTGGATTTGGCCAGGGAATATTTCTTCAAGGCATTCTTACATTCATCCTTTTTCTGTTTTTCAGAAAATATCAAACCCGTGAGCAGCGTCGGCTTCTCTTGCCGTTCAAAATTACTGCTGTGTGTGTCGGAATATCCTTATTTGTTCTTAGCCGGCTGAATTTACCCGGGACAACAATCGCAACATTTCTCTCCATTCTGATCCCACTATCACTGCTGTACAGTATTGCACGATACAGGTTGTTCGATTTGAATTTACGGGTGCGGAAAAATGTTCAATTCTCGTTCGCATCAACTGTCTGGGCATTGGCACTCGTCGGCGTCTTCTTCTGGCTTCTGTTCCTTCTGCCGCGTCAGAGCCTGATGCTGCCCAACATTCATCTCACGGGAGCTTCTATCGAAGTGCTGCCCATTGCGCTGGAGCCGCGTGAGCAAACGATAGCTGAAAAGACGTTCCTGATGCTTGCGGCTATTGCGCTTGCCTTCCTGTTTCTTCGGATCGGAAAAGCAGGCTACCATTTTTTGGCGACGAAATTTTATCGGGGAGGATATGATTACAGGCGGGCTGCCCATCGTATAGCCGAAGTGTTGTCGTCCACTCTCAACATGGAAGACCTTGCCCGCGGCATCGCCGAGAAACTGAGCGAGATGATGTCGCTGAAGCGCGTTGGTGTGATGTTCTTCCGGAACCAGCAAACGTGCTGCTGCGATGTTGCGCATGGATTTGATGGAAACAGATGGAGGGAATTCTGTTTCTCACAGCAAAATACCATGGCTGAATGGTTGAAACCATATACCAAAGAATTTTCCGTCGACTCGCTACCAGCGGCAGTCCGCTCCGTTTTCCGCTCGCAGGAAATTCAGATTGTCGTTCCCATCAGATCCAAAGATAAACTTATCGGCGCATTGCTCATTGGAGAGAAACGCTCAGAGACAGCGTTCCATCAGGAGGATTACGAATTCCTGTCTGCGACTGCGAAACAGGCATCTGTTGCGGTGGAAAATTCATTCCTCTACGAAGGACTCGCAGAACAGGAACGGATGAAGCACGAGCTCGGCATTGCCCGGCAGATTCAGCTCAGTTCGCTTCCGCAAATTACTCCAAACATTCCCGGACTTGAGATTGCAGGCATGTCGATTCCGGCGTTCGAAGTCGGCGGCGATTATTTTGATTATCTGAATGGAGAAGCCGGAAAACTGACAGTGATCGTGGGAGATGTGAGCGGCAAGGGAACGTCTGCTGCGTTGTACATGTCCAAGGTGCAGGGCATACTTCATTCGCTTCACAGCTTCGGGCTTTCGCCGCGGGATTTGTTTATCCGCACCAACACTGTGCTCTGTAATGATCTTTCCCAGAAAGCATTTGTCACAGCGTTTGGCGCTGCGTTCAATGTAAAATCCAAAACAATAAATCTTGCGCGTGCAGGGCATCTACCCCTCTATCACTTCGATTCATCGACAAAGAAAGTCCTGAGAATTATTCCCAAGGGTTTAGGGATGGGCATGTCCCCGGAAACAACCTTTTCGGAGAATCTTGAGGAACAAACAATTCGCTACAACGCCGGCGATGTGTTTGTTTTTGTAACAGATGGGATTACCGAGGGGAGAGCCGTCAGCAACGAAGAATACGGCGACGACCGCCTAGTAGCGCTGTTCAATGATAATGTTCACGCCAGCGCAAGTG
>JBKJJX010000173.1:0-3539 GCA_046597825.1 Bacteroidota bacterium
AAAGTTAGGTTTGATGACGAGGAACGGCGCGTCGAACATCGTCTTCATTGAACGTCCGGCAATCTTCTTGTTGTACAAATCGTATCCATTGTGCCTTCCCATTTCGTTGCGCTGCGCGGGATGATCCATCTCGCCGAGATGGGAAGGCACAACGGATACGATTTGTACAACATGAAAATTGCCGGGCGCTCGATGAAGACGATGTTCGATGCGCCGTTTCTTGTCATCAAACCAAATTTCGAATTCCCGCGCAACAAGGATAGCGGCGGCGGAAATCTTCTCGATTTAGCGCCTTATTATGAAGTCGGATATGCTGTGTACCGCGACCCGAAATATCTTGCTCTCCTTAACTTGACGAACTTGCAACGCGGTACGCAACTCGTGGGAGAACATTCCGGATTAGGAAGAGCACCGGAACCAGTCACCATATTCAATCTCGTCCCCGATTTTCCCAAAGGCGCCACCGACATCTACCCGAAGGAAAGCCTCAACATGGAAGGCAACGGGTTTGCCGTTTTGCGCAACGGCATGGACACAACGCGCAGATATCTTTATCTGGATTACGGAATCATGGGCGGTGAACATGGCCACCCCGACCGCCTGCAGATGGGCTACTATGCGAACGGCCGCAACTGGATCGTCGATCCGCTGAATGAATCGTACCAGTTTCCGAACCTGCAGTTATGGTACCGGCAAACAGTTGCGCATAACACTCTCGTTGTTGATCAAACATCGCAGACGTGGACGAACGGTTACGGAAATTTTTTGGGCGCGCTTCCCGCGTTCCAAGTCGCATCCGGAGGAACAACAACCGCGTATCCGGGTGTCAAGCTGACGCGCACCGTGCTTCAGGTTGGCGAATACTTTATAGATCTGTTCGATGCAGCCGCGCCGGGAAAAAGAATGTACGATATGCCGTTGCATGGATTCGGCAACGTGACGCTGAGCGGCGTCCCTCTCGTACCGCAGCCCGTTGACCTGTTCGGAAACAAACCCGGAATACCAGGCTACGATCAGTTGACAAATATTCGGATGGGAACGACGGACGGCGCATGGAGCGGAGTGTTCACCGACAAAGGACAGAAGTTGCTGGTGCGGGCAATCGGTGAACCGGGGACAGAAGTATTGCAAGCAATGACTCCGCCCATCGGTGGATTTTACAAGCAGATGGTGTCGGAACAAGTGCAGATGCCGATGGTCATGAGCAGACGGGTTGCCAACGAAACACGCTTCGCCAGCCTGATCGAGGCGTACGATGCTCATCCCCTGACGGTTCAATTCAAAAAAGAATCAGGTGTTTATATTGTCGAGAGGGAATCAGGAAAAGATTTTATTCATGCAGACGTTGAACGCTCCGTCTACCGGATGGTGCGGGAAGAAAAACAGCTTCCTGTGGTCGTCGCCGGATTCAATGTGAAAGAGATACAACACGGCTCGCGCATTCTCCTTTCATCTCCATTCCTTCTCAAGAAAATTCAATGTTCATGGAACGGCAGTTCCGTTGATATCGTCGCGCCTGATCAGTTCACGCAATTAAAAATCTGGGCTCCGAAGGCAACAACCGCGACGATCAATGGGACACCGGCGCGTGTGTCAAGAGAAGGAGAATATCTCATCGTCGGACAGTCCGCCCGGACTGTAATGACGGTAACTGCGCCACGCGACAGTATGCTCTTTCTCGGACGGACAAACACAGTCACCGTCCGCGTCTGGAACCCGACGGCAAACGCGGTGCAGGGGAAGGTGGTGATCAGACTTGCGTCAGATTGGAAACAGCGGATGCGGAGTCAACTCACCTATTGGGGCGGGATTGTCAATCTGATTGCAACGAACAAGGGGCCCGGTGAGCGGAAAACGTTTCCGACGGAATACCTGACCGAAGCATCATGGATTGATGGAGTCACCACTCCAGCGAAAACAATTCCTCCGGGAGGAATGGAAACATTTGTTCTGAATGTTGAAATCCCCAATAATGCAGCACCGGTAACATATCCGGCATTGGTTTCTTTTGGTGATGACACGATTACAATGTCGCTGGTCGTCCAAGCACCGGTCACTGCGCACATGATGATACCGAACGGAAAGAAGGGACAACTCGACATCGACTTTGCCAATCAAACAACAGACCCACTCATTGTCTCAACAAATCTTACTACTGATCCATCATTGAAGGCCGACGGCAAACTTGAGCAGACCGTCACGCTCGCTCCTTTAGAGAAACGACGCGTCACTCTTCCTCTTACTCTGAGCGGTTATACAAAGGACAATCAGCTCTATCCCATCGAGCTGGATATGCACGCGGGAAAGTTTTCCGAAAAAAAGGTGCACGACTTCTACGTCGGTGTTGCACATTTTGCTTCGACTCCCCCATCGCTGGACGGATCGTGGAAAGGCTGGAACCGGACCAATCCTATGCTCATCAACAAGGCATCACAGATCGGAAGACTGCTCTTCGGAAACCAGCCCTGGAAAGGTGAGCGCGATCTTTCCGCAAAGATCTCTGCAATGTACGACGACCGGTACATGTATGTTGGAGCGGAGGTAACGGATGACAGCCTTGTAACGCATTGGGATTTTCCGCGCATGAGTTATCCATGGGATACGGATTGCATGGAGGTGGTATTGGATACGCGTACGAACTCAACACAGGGATACGACCCGCCAACGCCCGGACTCTTCCGTCATCTTTCGATGGCAGAATACCGCGAAACAAATTTCGCAGCGGAGGCATGGCAGGGCGCAGGCGCAGGCGGCCCGCTTTTGCCGAAACCGAACCTCGTCCCGGGCGCGGAGACATACTTTCACCGGACGAACACCGGATATAATATCATTGCGCGATATCCCCTTTCAAGCATGAAGGACGTTGTTGTGAAGCCGGGAAACAAAATAGGGTTCGACGTTGCGATCAATGATAATGACGGGACGAACTACCGGAGGAACCAACATATCTGGGCCGGACACAATGAGAATCAATCATGGTGGGATATGGGAACGATTGGAGCGTTGATTTTCGGGCCGAGGAAATAACGTGCGCCACCTCGTTATCATAGCGCTAATGCTTGCAGCATGTACAACTGCATTCCCGCAAGCCACTTATCCATCCGCCACCAACTACATCAATCCGGGCACTGAACCGCCCGAGCATGCTCTCGATATGTTGCATATGCGGCTTGAAGTGTCGTTCAAGCCGGAAGAAGGATTGGTGAAAGGAAAAGTAACGCATCGCTTCAAGGCAATCCGCTCTGCTGTCGATTCATTCTTCTTCAACGGCCCCGGCATCAAGATTCTCAAAGCAACTCTCGACAACAAACCCCTGAAGCATCGTGTCTCGGCAGAAGGTATCACCGTGTATTTTAATCCGCCGCTTCACTGGAATTCGGTTGATAGCATTACGTTCGAATACGAAGCGCATCCGCGTAAAGGAATATATTTTGTCGGATGGAACGATTCAAAGAACATCAGCCGCAAACAAATCTGGACGCAGGGACAGGGCATCGATAACCGGCATTGGTTTCCCTGCTACGACGAGCAAAACGACA
>JBKJJX010000275.1:0-11087 GCA_046597825.1 Bacteroidota bacterium
AATAGGATGGAACTTCTTCAGCCTCAATCTGGCAAAGTTGGGTTGCAGCATTCCATGACGACGGCTCATGAGGGAAATCTCTCGCCGCCGAGAAATCGGTTTCGATCTCGCGATAGAACCTTTCCGCACTGTTCCGAAACTCCGGCTCGGAAAGATTCTGTCTCTTGATATCTTCCCACCTCTTTACGAATTCTGTAACATCTTCACCCTCTTCGCGAAGTTGCTTCAACTCGTGTTCAAGTCGTTCCGGTATTTCTATCCACGAAATTCTCATACAATGCCGCTTTGCTTCTTGATTGTTGCATCAACAAGCTGATCCGTCAGTTCGAGATAATTTGCCCCCGCAAACGAAGGAATGCAAATCCCCTTCAACGTTGTGATTGCAGCGAGCCAGCTTTCACTTGCAATCACTTCGGAGTTCATTGCCCCGACCAGCGCTCCCACTGTGGCGGGAAGAGAGTCTGCGGTTTTCGCCAGCGACGCAGCAGTTGTAACGGCATTTTCAAAATCGTGCCTTGCCAATTTTACGATGACGAACGTAAGAGCAAGAGTTTCCGGTGCGGCGTTCCCGTAACTATACTCGCGATTGATGGTCGCGTTCTGGAGCTCCGGCAGCATTGAAAACAATGAGCCACCCTTGTTGGCAATCGCAAAAGCCTCATCTACTTTTCTTCGTATCAACGAAGACGATGGGAGAAATTGAAATGACGTATCGAAAATTTCGGTCAAATCTTTACCCACACAGGCCAGACTTATTGCAGCTGCGAATGCCTGGGCAGCCCATACGCCATCTTCCGCATTTGTAACTGAGGCATCAAGGGCAGCCATCTGGGCCGCTTTCTCGGGATTGCCAGCACAGAAAACGCCGATAGGTACAGCACGGCAGACAGCGCCGTCGTCGAAGTAATGCGGGTTCTCTCTCCCCGAATGCGGAGGCTTCATCCCCTTGCGTAAGTTACTCAATGCGGCTTGCGTGCTCACGCCACCTCTGATGTTTTCGCTCGATTGTGCAAGCGCGAGCCAGGCGCCTTCAAACCTGCCGTCTTGTTTGAGAAGAATACTCGCCGTAAACGCCGCCCACTCCGAATCATCCGTCGGAGCAATGTCAAAGACATCAGCCGGTTGGTTCAAAGAAAAAGGCATCGCGAAAGGAAGAACGTTGGATGTTTCAGAAGCAGCATCCATCTCACGACGAATCCTTCTCGTCCAAAGTGGAAGCAGATAGCTCCGATGAAACATCGCAGGCCAGCTCAGAGCGTCACCGATTGCGAGACCCAGCATTGCGTTCTGTGCACGTTGCCTGATCACGTTCATGTGCCTTTCCTCCATGACTCCGCTAGCAGAGCAAGGTCATCTGCAACGTTAACAATATCCATGTTGCGAACGGAAGCAATACAAATTCCGCGTGAAGAGGATACACGATTCCTCCAGCCCTCAGGAATTGCAGAAACCCCTTGCGAAGCTCCACAGATTGCGCCTGCAATGGCAGCGATTGTATCGGTGTCTCTACCAACATTCACAGCGCCAAGCACAGAATCTTTAAACTTCCCTCTTGCTGCCGCAACAATCCCGAATGCAAGTCCGACAGCTTCCGGCGCAACATCCGGCCAAAAATAATACGAGCACGCGAGTGCAGTGTGCAGCGGCTCAAGCGCACTCCACACGTCGGATGTTGACTCGCCGATCCTTATCCCTTCTGCAATTGCGTTCGCTGTCCATGAATCTTTTGGGATCACTTCCATCGCCGCGTGAACAATCTTCTTCAACGGCGCATCAGTCATAGCCGTGGCAACAGCCGCGGCAACAGCTTGCCCACTAAATATCCCCTCGCCCGCATGACTCACAGCGCCATCCACGGCTGCGAGATGTGCTGCCAGTTGCGGGTTACCTGCCGCCGCAATTCCAAAGGGGGTAACGCGCATTGCAAGCCCATCACTCCAGCTATGCAAATGCTGTCCACTCGCCGGAGGCTGGATTCCCATGCGGAGATTTCTGATTGCCATCATTTCACTGAAACCCGCTCCCTTGTACGCGTTCGATGCTTTGATAATATCGTTCCGCCATGCGTTTGCTACGTGCGTGGAATTCAGTTCGCGTCCATGAAGAAGCAGCAGCCGGGCACTGAACAATGCATACTCCGTGTCGTCGCTTCCGCCCTGATCATCGGCAAGAAAATCCGTTACGCGGCCCCAGCGGGCGACGATTTCTTGCGGTGATTTTCCTTCAGTGGGGCTGCCAAGCGCATCCCCAACCGCAAGACCAACAAGCGCACCACGCGCACGATCCGACAATGTCATCACCATACTTCCCCACGCTTCTTGTAGCGCGAAAGGACAACATTACTTTCAAGTTCAATCCGTTGCGCAGCTGCTTCGACACTGAGACGTCCTGCGAACAACTCCTGCAGGATAGGATTGGCAACGCGGCTTTTCCACTCAACATAACCCGGCGCGCCCAGCCATGTGCCGGCAGAAAGAAATTGAACCGCAGAACAAGTTATGTCCCAACCGTTCGCGCTATCCTGAAACGCTGGCATTGCCAAGCATGACTTGCGCGCAGGGATCATCCAATCATTCAACGCAAGCCTTGCCATATTCTTCGAGCTCAGCATGAAGTTGATAAACTGCATTGCTTCTTTCACTCGTTTTGATTTTTTGGGAATGCTTAACGTTTGCGCGCTCGCCCCGAAGATTTGCGTGACCGCTTTGAGAGGCGGCATGACCCCCCATCTAAAATTGCGGGGGGCGTTTTCAACGAGCTGCTGCCGTCCCCACGCCCCGATGCCAATCAGCATGGCGTATCTTCCGCTGAAAAAACCCGGAATCATTCCGGCCCCGGTTTGACCGATGCTGGATGGTGACATGGTTTTGTCGGCGTAGAGCATATCGACAATCGTTCCCAAGAGTTTCTTTTCAGGCGCTCCGACCTTCACAACAAAATGGTTTCCTTCCTTACGAAAAAAAGATCCACCAAAACTAATGGACGTGTTCATGATAATGTTGGCAGAAGTACGAAGCCCGATGCCTGCCCCGTACTGATCAACAACGCCGTCGCCATTGAGGTCTTTTGTCAATCTCTGCGCAGCATAGCGCACGTCATCCCAGGTCCACGGATGTTCGGTTGTTGGCGGCGAGATTTCCTCCCGTTCGAAAAGCGTTTTGTTGTAGAGTACGACCAAAGATTCAATAAGAAACGGAACGCCACCGACTTCACCATTCGGTCGGGTCACTGTTGCCCACGCGACATCCAGAATATCATTTTTCATTTCTGCTTGAATGTACGGCGCAAGATCCGCAAGATAGCCGCGCATGGCGTAATCAATAATGACTGACGATTCATAGTGGAACACGTCGGGAACATCGCCGGTCTCAAAGGATGTAATCAGGTAGTCGTGGACTGAACCCCACGTTCCCTGAATATATTCCACCTGAAGATTCGGATGGGCAGCATTCCATTCAGCCACAATCGACTTGTTGGTTGCAATCGCTTGTTCTTGCCACGCAAGACTGACGAAGCGGAGATGGTCCGGTTCAGGGATAGTCTTAGTATAGAAAATCCAGTAACCGACAGCCACCGCCAGAACCAACGCTCCGATTACAATGTACCTCGTCATCCCTTCATAGCTCCTGATACCAACCCTGCAGTGAACCATTTCCGCAAGAAGCCAAACAGTACTACGGAAGGAATTGTCGCAATCACACTCGCCGCTGCGAGAGGGCCGGTGCGCGCCTGTCCTTCCATTCCCGTGTACCGTGCCAGCTCAACCTGCAGTGTCACTAAGTCAGGACTTTTCATCAACACAAGCGCGAAGAAAAATTCATTCCAGGCGGATACAAAGGCAAACAACGCGGATGCACCGATTGCCGGAAGAAGCAAAGGCATAATCACGCGGTAGATAACCTGCACACGCGAAGCGCCGTCAATGGACGCAGCCTCTTCAAGCTCAACAGGAATGCTCTTGATATATCCGTGCAACATCCATAGGACAAACGGCAACGACCATACAATATAGACTAATGTCAGTCCGACCAACGAATCAGTAAGTCCCATCCGCCGCAGTAAAACATACAGCGGGATCATTATCAAAATTACAGGAAAGATTTGCGATGTGAGAATCCATCCCAACATGACATTGTTTGCCATTGATTTGTATCGCACAAGAGCGTACGCCGAGGGAACTGCGAGCGCAATGACAATAATTGTCGAGACGACTCCGACAATTACACTATTCCACATACTCCGAAGAACTCGTTGCTCACCGAACACGGACGCATAGTGGTCGAGTGTCACACTCTGCGGCAAAATCGTGGGTGCCCCGGAAAATATTTCCTGCGTCGGTTTCATTGAACTTGATACAACCCAGAACAACGGGAACAGGAGAAAGATGAGATACATAATGATTGCACCATGTATCAATATTTTCCCAAATCCGTTTCGTTTCTTCATGCAGTTGTTCTCTCCCGAAGCTGCACACGAAAATACATGAAGAGCACAATGGAAAGCACCACTACCATGGCGTTCCCAATCGCGGCAGCATACCCTACATAACCGTAGCGGAATGCTTCTTCGTATGCAGCAAGCATTGGAAGCCGCGTCATCCCGCCGGGGCCGCCCTGAGTGAGAACCCAGACAAGACCGAACGTGTTGAAATTCCACATGAACGACAGAGACACAATCGCTGCCATAACAGGCTTCAGGGTCGGAAGTGTTATGTGCCAGAACTCTTGCAAACGTCCTGCACCGTCCAACCGCGCCGCCTCATACAGTTCATTTGAGATTGATTGCAATCCTGCAAGAAGAAACACCGCAGCCTTTGAAATCTCGCCCCAAACTCCCGCGATGACTACTGCGGGAATAACATGCTCAAAGCTCGAAAGCCAGTTTATGGGAGCTGAAATCAATCCGACATCCATGAGCATGATGTTCAGCGCACCGGCATCGGGATCGTAAATCTGGCGCCAGACGATGCCGCGGATAATTGGCGGTGTCGCCCAGGGTATCAGCATAACAACTGTGTAGAAGGATGCAAAGCGGATTTTCGTATTCAACAACAAGGCAAGACCCAAACCAAGAAGCACCTGCAGTGCCGTCACGACAAGCGTCCACACAATTCCAACTCTGAACGAATACCAGAAGTACTCATCGTGAAACAACTGGACATAATTTTCCAACCCATTGAACGTGATCGGATCGCCGAGCCTGTAATCGGTGAAACCGAGATATATCCCGCGTAACAAGGGAATGATGGAGAAAAATCCCACAAGCAGAAACACCGGCAAGAGAAGTGCTGCCTGTGTTTGTTTGTTGCGCTGCTCCGGATTTGGTTTAGAAAATTTGTTCAATGTTGATTCGTACTACGGATTTTAGTCATGACGGAATGGTTCAGTGCATGCTTCTATTAGACGCTTTTCAAACTCTTCCTGATTGTCACTGACCTTATTTCTTGCTGAGACAATGATCAGATCATTTTTTGGGTCGATACGAAATACTGAACCCGAAGCCGCAAGATGTCCGAACGCCTCTTTGCTTAATCCAAGCTCATCCATCACCGCCGTGCCGATACCCCATTGACGATCGAGGCCGGCGAGCCGGGCGGGCAGCATTTGATGATAAGAATCTTCAGAGAAAAATTTGTACCCGTTATATGTTCCCCGATTCAAGAGCATCTGCCCAAGACGGGCGAGATCAATGGCAGTGCAATACAATCCGCCGTAGGTATTGTCGGCGTACGCGGATTTCATTCCAAGGGGAGTGAACACATAGTCCTGAAACAAATATGGCACGGCACGACCCACAATCCGCTCCATCAACTTCCCTGCAACTGCGTAGCCTACTCGATTGTAAGAGAACTTCTCCCCTACTTTTGTGAAGGGAAGAACTTGGGCGACGTAATTTTCGAGCGCGGGATTCCAATCCGACGCCCATTCGCCCGACCAATCATCCAGTCCCGTGGTGTGCGTAAACAGTTGCCGCACGGTCAGATTGGTTTTTGCATCAACTGACAATTCGGGAAGGTACTTTGCGACCGGTGCATCCAGCTGGACAAGTTTCTGATCGACAAACTGCATCATCAACACGCCGGTGAGGAGTTTTGTAATTGACGCCATCCATAAAGGAGATTCAACAGTCACGGGATGATTGCCTGCCTTGATATTGAATGCTTCATGGAATACAATCCTGCCTTTGTACGCAACAAGCGTCACGTGCGGCACCCCCGTTTCATCAGCCCAATTCCGGCAGACGTTCCGAATTTCTTTAAGATGATCTTGAGTAAATGGAGAGGCCGAAGCAGGCGATTCATCAAGAAGAAGGCTTGTTGCACTTTGCTTGGCCGGCAATTGCAATGAAGCCTTTTCTTTTCCGTTGAGTGTTTGCTTGAACGTAATCCACCATTGGCGGTCCCTGAGTCGAGGCGTGTCGGACACACTCGCAACAGAATCAAGTTCTGAGAGACCCGCAAGAAATACAGCCGCATCCGCGTCATGCGCGGGAAGCATTTTCATGGTACCGAAAGCAAAGCGGTTTTCGTTCCGTTCGTATAGCCGCCATTTTGATCCGTTAATCTCATAGTCTTTCAATTGATTGAACTTGATTGGAGTATTCTCACTGTAGTCATCAAACTCAACCGGAGAACAATAGAGCGTAACAAAGCGTCTCATCGTGAATCCCGAATGAAGTTTTCCTTCGATCACAGCGGCATATCGCCCCGGCTTATCCGCCCGGGTAACCTGTCGCAGATTCTCATCATAGTACAATGTGTTTAATGGGAATTTTCCCATCTCATTATCAACCATTGCCGGATTCTTCCACCTGACCCCGGGAAGAACACCGGGCGGAAACACGTAACGGTCGCATTCTAATTGCTCATCAAGAAATGAGCGCAGCCTCCGTCGGTTGATTTGATCCCAATAAATTGTGTCGACGTTTTTGCCCGCGACCTGAATGGATGTAATTTGACTGTCGGAAGGTTGGAGATTACGCGGAATGAGGACAGTGGCCTTGGCGATAATTCCGTCAACGGAAAGCCGATCTTCCGCAATCACCTTGCCTGATGAAAGAACCCGTACGATGGATCCGGCATTTTTTCTTCTACCGCAAATTATTAGCGACGCATCCCCAAAATGCCTTAGATCAACTTGAGAGAAGAAATGTCGGCTCTCGTTTTTCTTAAAAAAACGAATCGCATCTCTGTAAGCAAACAACCTGTACCAAACTTCGGTATGCCCTTTTGTTCCGCGCATCTGCATAGTAATGGGCTTGCCTTCCGGAATCTGCGAACGAGGAAGCGTGAGGATCATGAAGCCAAGGTTTGCACCGTTGGAGTTTGTTGCTAAAGTGACGAATGAGAGCCTTGCCGCGTCAGCTCCCTGAACCGACCACGCGCCGGTGCCCGTTGTCGTAAAAGAAACAATGATGGTGTTGTTCACTTGGAGATCGAACCGTTCATTGCCAAGATTATTACCGAACCCGCACACCCAAAGAAACGAAGCTGAGTCCCCTTTCCACGTCCGGGGAACCGAGGCTGTAGACCACCCGATCATTGACTCTTCGCCGGATGTGCGCGCAACAAAAGCGGAATCACGTCGGGCACCGCTTCGGTACGATGAATAAGGAGAAAATGAACCGGAGAGAATCGAACCGTACCCTTCGAACCAATTGTCCGGTTCAGATTCGATCGTGAAATGTAGTCTGGCAACAGCTTCAATATTCACTTGCCCGAATCCCGCGGAGTACAACATGATCGCGGAGGCTAGCAAAGTTTTGATGAGAGGAGAGTTGAGATCGACTGACATGGCGAGATGTCGCTTTTTCATTCCTCTACTGTTTTCTCTTCGTCAAAAGCCAATCATAGATAGCAGGATTATTGTATGTTCTCGTCCAAGCGTCGTGGTAAAGGTTCTGATAAACGGTAAACGTAGGGTTTCCGCCGCAACTTATCAGAGTGTTGATAACACTTTGAGCATTGCTCAACGGAATCGTTTGATCGAGTGCTCCATGAAATGCCCACGTTGGAATATTGGTGAGTGCGCATACATTCCAACCGGGTTCAATACGAAATGCAATCGGAATAATCGCGGCGAAGCGTTGCGGGTAACGGATCGCTAAATCCAATGTACCGATCCCACCCATGCTTAATCCTGTCAGATAAATACGATTCGTATCCACGGGATATCGGGCGATGGCACTATCAATTAACTTATTCACCAATGCCTGAACCCCGCCATTGTAATACCATTCGGTGGTCGAGGGGCATTGTGGTGAAACAACAATGAAGGGAAACGAATTGTACCCATCCAGAATCTTCGGCAACCCCTCACCTTTCACGCGCCACAGTTCGCTCCCACGTTCACCAATTCCATGCAATGTTATGATGAGGGGAAATTTCCCTGCAATCACGGCTGTCGAATCGTGGGGCGTAAAAAGTAAATAATTAAGGGTTGATGGATCATACACCTCTTGTTGAATTATTGGCGAGCCGTTTAAATCCGGGGCACCCAACACGACATCTGCATCGCCTCCGTTCGGTTTCGCCGCCGCATTATTGAAAATCACGACACGGTGATTTGATTCATCGACAAGATATAGCCTGCCGGCCGGATCACCGAACACTCCCCGCACATTTCCGACCCCGTTTCGTGAACCATTGATTGTGTTCGAGACAAAGTCCGGCTGTCCCAACACTCCATCAGCCGCCGCACCGTTTGGCTTTGCTGCTGCGGCCTCAAACCGGATCGCACGGTTATTATTGTCTTCACAAACCCACAGGCGACCTGCCGTATCGGCGTACACACCCATCGGCCTGTTCATCTTTGTTGATGAAAGGCCACTCGTTCCGGTTGTAAAATCTGCTTGTCCCAGAACTCCGTCAGCGTTCGCTCCATTCCCCTTCGCAGCCGCATTCTCAAATCGTAATACCCGATGGTTGAGTCTGTCTGTTGCCCACAAGCGACCCGCACGGTCCACAAAAACTCCGACAGCACCATTCATTTTGGCTGCCGTCGTACCGTTAGTATTGGTTGTAAAATTCGGCTGTCCCAATACACCGTCGGCTGCTGATCCAGTTGTCTTCGACGATGCATTGTCAAATCGAAGTACGCGATTGTTGAGGTAGTCACTTACCCACAAACGTCCCGATGCATCGACGTGAACTCTGAGCGGATCATTCATCTTTGTTGAAGAGAGACCGCTTGAGGCGGTCACAAAATCCGGTTGACCAAGAACTGCTTCGGCTGCAGATCCGCTTGTCATCTTATCGGATGAACTCCACCGCAAGACACGGTTGTTGTAACGATCGACCACAAACAGCTTGCCGGTTGTGGGATCTACTGCCACTCCGGATGGCGCGTGCAGTGCGACTGATGTTGTTCCAAATGTGCTTGTGGTAAAATCGGGATGACCCAACACTCCACTCGCTGCCATATTGTTTGTCAGCGGGAGTTGGGCATACGCCGGAAACAGCACCATCAATAGCAAGAGCAGTAGTGGCAGTTGTACTTTAACATGTTTCACGGTGTTGAGATGAATCTCACATGCGCTCGATATCATTTCATTAAACCCATCTTCCTCACTTCGTTTCTGCTTTCAGAACGGAGCGCATAAAAATATATTCCGCTGCCAAGATTTCTGGCATCAAACGAAAGAACGTACAACATATGTGCAGTTGCGACACCGTTAAACAGTGTCGCTACCTCCCGACCCAGTAAATCATACACCGTTACTATCGCATATCCGGTCTTCCGAACTGCAAATGTAATTGTCGTGCCCGGATTAAAGGGATTCGGATAATTCTGACCGAGGCTGTATTGTTCCGCTCTTAACGGAATAGGGGCCTCGACCACATTTGTGAGGGATGAAACATCAAAACGCATCACGCGATTATTGTCAAAGTCCGTCACCCAGATGTTTCCATTCTGAGAATCCACGAAGAGTGATTGCGGATATGCGAAATTTCTTACTGTCGGAGGAGCCGCAGTTCTTTCATCTACAATATTTGTTGTTGATGAGGAAGATTGAGCGAACGCGGATAAGCCTGTCGTGACCAACAAAAGCAATACCGCCAATTGAATTTTATTGCTGCTCATGGAACATCACGATTTATACATTAGCTACTGCCTTTGCAAGTATTAGAAGGGTGGCTCACGCCACCCTCCAAGAACCATTGACACACGGTGATTACGACGAATGTAATATTCTATTTCATCAAAATCATTTTCTTCGTTTGGTTGCTGCCTGCAGAACGGAGTGTGTAAAGATAGACTCCACTCGGAAGATTTGCTGCGTTAAATGAAAGCGAATACCGGTCGTTTGCCATCGCCACGCCGCTAAAGAGCGTTGCTACTTTCTGGCCAATCAGATTGTAGACCATCACTGTCGCGTACTCGGTGTTCTTCAGGGAAAAGGTAATAGTCGTGCTGGGGTTAAACGGATTAGGATAATTCTGCGAGAGTGAATAGCCCGTTGGTTTCCCTACAAACAAATTCTCACGAACAGCAGTTGTTCCCACCTGCACTGCAAATCGCACGACGCGATTATTTCCAGCATCTGCAACCCAGATATGATTGCTGGCATTGTCGATGTACATGGAATTCGGAAACGAGAAACTGCTCGACGTCGGAGGGTTCGGGGCATTGCTGGAAACGAAATCCGGCTGACCCAGGACATTATCCGCATTTGCACCGTTGGCCAAAGTTGCTGCATTGCTGAAAACCAAAATCCGACTGTTGCCTTCATCAACCAGATACAATCTTCCGCGTGCATCTCCCCATACTCCGCGTACATTCCCTGTCCCGTTTTGCGTCGTGGTATAGGTGTTTGTCGTAAAATTGGGCTGACCCAAGACTCCGTCTGCTGCAGCGCCGTTGGCTTTTCCTGCCGCATTGTCAAATCGTATCACGCGGTTGTTCACATCTTCCGAAACCCATAAACGTCCGCCCGCATCCACGAACACACCAAACGGCTCAGCCATTTTTGTTGCGCTCAAACCGCCTGTCCCGGTCACAAAATCCGGTTGCCCCAAAACACCATCCGCCGGTGCCCCATTCGCTTTCGCTGCCGCATTATCAAACCGAAGCACACGATTATTGTCT
>JBKJJX010000322.1:0-15024 GCA_046597825.1 Bacteroidota bacterium
GAAAACCGAAAGAAGATAAGCCTCTGCTCGTCCGTTGCCCGAATTGCAGGCAGACTCGCGAACCGGATTTAAACGAAACCACGCGGCGTTATGTTTGTGGTGTGTGCACCGCTCCATTGGATGCGCAAGTCCTGATTGAGAAAAGGAAACGAGGCCTGAAGTAAATTGGATCAGCCAAATAATCCAATGCACGGGAAGACTCTGGAGATGATTCTAAATCATTTGGTAAGTCAGTATGGTTGGGAGGAGATGGGGGAGAGGATTACGATTCGTTGCTTTACAGATAATCCGAGTCTTTCATCAAGCTTGAAGTTTCTTCGAAAGACGCCCTGGGCGAGAAAGAAAGTGGAGAAATTATATCTGGAGAGTGTCACGCCGGAATAAATTCATTCTCAAGAATAAAAACAAAAGCCACAAGAACAGAGTCCTTGTGGCTTCAGCTTTTTCATAAAGAGCAATTATTTTGAGAGTATCAGCTTGTTTACTTTGCTGAGCTGCACGTTACCATTTGCATCCGTTGCAGTAAACCGTGCGAAATACACGCCGCTGGACATCTCTGATGCATTCCATGTAGCAGAATGATAGCCGGCTTCCTGATTTCCATTCACCAGATCGCCGACTCTTCTTCCCAGAACATCGTACACTGCGAGTGTCACTGTAGCGTCCCGTGGCAGTTCGTATCTGATAATCGTTGAGGGATTGAATGGATTCGGATAGCTTGGTCTTAACGCAAATGCCGTAGGCAAGGAACTACTGGCTACATCTGTTAATTGAGCCGCCTGAACTCCATCCGAGTAATGCACGCTGCCATTCAGATCAATTTGTTTAAGTCTGTAATACCACACGCCGGCACCTGCGCTCATGTCGGTGTATGTATAATGCTGCGGCACAAGCGTCGTTCCATGGCCCGGTATAAAGGCGCCGGGAATTGTCGAATAGTCGCCGGCCACACTTTGTGCTTTCTGAACTTCAAATCCGTAGTTATTCGTTTCCGAAATTGTCGTCCAATTTATCCGCACAGAACCCTGAGGATTGATGACGTTTGCAGAAAGACTTGAAAGCTGAACGGGCGTGGGGGCTACAAGAGATTTTCCATAGGATAAACCGCTATCGACTCCGTTTGTAAAGAAGTACAGATAGCTGGTGAAGGGGATGAATCCAATTGTTCCTGAGGAGCCTGAGATTGCTCCATACGGTTCGAACCCTCCGCCGCTGAACAATTTGATGATGCACAAGCCCCCTTCCGTGTTGGTATGGAAAGGAGTCGTCCGCCCGTAGCCGCTTCCTGTTGCACCGGTCTGTCCATATGCCATGACGAAGTATCCATTGTAGCTAAGTGATCCACCGTCGGCTGGATCGGGGCCATATGTACATCCCCCAACACTGGTTTCGTATGCGTTGAAATACGCACATGGATAGAAGGATGATTGAGGAGTTCGGAGCCACGTATCGGAGCCGTGGATTCGGAATTCGCCGCCGACACCCGGGAATTCAACGATATTGAAAGTTGCAGCGCTGTTGTAGATTTGGTAAAACATACGTATGTAGGGCTTGTCCTGGTAAATAGTATATTCGCTCGTTGTTGGACTGCCTGTAACGTATGTCAAGGTCACGGACTTGCTTCCGTCCGGGTTGTCATGAGGAACTGCATTCGAGAGCACACCTCTAAAACTACAGGCGTCCATGAATTGCCCCCCCGCGCTAACGCTATTTGCTTTCAAATACACGCTCCGGATCACCGACTCAACATTTCCCGGCACGTTTATGCCGCCGGATTGAGTTGCAATCGTGACGATGAATATATCGTTCTCCAACACAACGGTAGGATATGTGTTACCGCCATAAACTTCGCTTCCGACCGTTATTCTGAATTGTGCATTTGCTGCTTGACCGAAAAAAAGAACGCTGCACAACAAGGCAACGAGTACTGCTCCAACACGCAAGCTAATCATTGTTTTTCTCCAATATGGCTGATTTGATATAGTAAGTTAAAACTTTGTGTAACTCACGCCAAAGAACAACGGCTGCTAATGTTCTCACCGAATCAGAAGCATCTTCCGGACCAGAGTGCCTTGAGTTGTTGTCAGTCTGTAAAAATATGTACCGCTCGCCAGATCATCGCTCGCAAATGAGACCGTGTAGGAACCTGCACGACGTGTTTCATCGACCAGAGTTCTCACAACCTGGCCCAGAGGAGTCAGCACTTCAAGACGCACGGGCGACACATCCGGAAGCTCAAATACGATTCTGGTGGATGGATTGAACGGGTTCGGATAGTTCTGTGATAATGTGAATGCACGGGGGCTTCCTGATTCAGTAACTCCCGTCAGCGCGTTCACTGTAATTCCATTCGAATAATGAACCGAGCCATCCAGATCGATCTGCTTCAATCGATAATACCAAATGCCATTGCTTGCGATAGCGTCATCGAAGCGATAAGCGTGCGGCTCGAGGGTTGTTCCGTGCCCGGCAAGGAAGCTGTTCGCGATTGTCTGATAATTATTTTCGGTGCTAAATGATTTCTGGACTTCGAAACCATAATTGTTGATTTCAGAAGCAGTCATCCAGTTCAGACGAGCAATGTTTGCACTAACAACCGATGCCGTGAAGGTCGTCAGTTGCACTGGTAGCGGACTTGGATTGCCAATGGTTGTAAGAACATCACGAAAGGCGTTGTCCATGATTTCTATCGCCTGCGATTCATTCTCACCAAACCCAAATGTGAGATGAGTCGGCACTGCGCTCATAAGAGGAGTAGTTTGAGAACCATCGCGTCCAAATCCAAAGATTGTCATCAGGCCATTGTCCGCATGCGGGCGGTAATGATCAATGATATTGTCGTCTTCGTGGTGAACCAGATACATAAAACGCTGCTGGCCCGTTGTCCCAAAATAAGCCCATTCAGGAGCTGGAAGATCGGCGGCAAATGAAGAACTCTGAGAGATGGTCTGTGGGGCAGAGGTCTTTACGTAACCATTCACTAGGTCCACGCCGCCATTGGGACTTCCCTCGTACAATAACCAATAATTTTGGCCCGCCTGGGTCAACGTCAATGTTGCGTACGTGGGGTAAAAATCCCAGGTCCAGGTAAACGCGCTCGGAGTGCTTGTTTGGGATATTATAGTCACCTTGATCGGACCTTGACTGAGGATGATACTCGCGCCATTGGTATACCCCGGATGGCCCGCCGGGCCAAAGTTTGGAAGGCCGCGATATTCACCGCCTGCGTGGCTGCCGGGAGTGGGATCGAAACCTATCCATTCGACATTGTTCAGGTCACGCATGCCGGCAAAACCGGCACCGACTTTATGATAGTACAGTACACCAAGTTGGTAGTTGACCTGATAGCTCAATTGACCCTGGTAGAATACATTGTCCGTTAACGTCACTTGAGGTGTGAACGTGGGTGGAGTGAACCCGAGGGCTACCGTGTCGAAATAGACATGGTAGTTTCGTGTCGAAGCCGGGTTTGTTGTTCCCGACATCAACACAACAACGGTGCCGCTTGCATTGGTGAGCGGGTCGTACGCCGGATCGCGATCAAACTGATACTTCGTGAGCGTATCGATAGCATTGCCGCTGCCATCGACTTCGATCACCCGAACTGACTGATCATTGAATGGCCCGGATGAACCGAGTGTACCGAGGACGGTTGTGAAGTTCACGCTGAAGTTGACAACCTTATTCGTCCGCGTGAACCCGTTTGCACCCGCAGCCACAGGCAACCGGTAATGCCATTGAGAATTCCACCATGGCCCTCCGATCTGCGCAGACACAAGTTGTACACTCCATGAAAGGAGTGCAACCATGAACCCTATTCGTAGAACCGTATTCATATGGTTTCTTTCTTTGATGTTGATAATGTCTGAGAAAACTTTTTTGAACAGGGGATTGCGGAACCCAGTGAGCAATACGCGCATGGTTTTTTCTAAGTAAGCAGCTGCGATTTCTTATTCAGTCAGCCCACAGTTTCCAGGGTGCTTTACCTTCATCCCATAATTTATTCAGCAAATGTTTTTCATGCAACGTATCCATGCATTGCCAAAAGCCGTCGTGTTTGTACGCCATTAGTTGCCCGTCTGCGGCAAGGCGTTCAAGGGGTTCTTTCTCAAATTGAGTGGCATCATTGTCGATATAATCGAAAATCTGTGGTTCAAGCACGAGGAATGCGCCGTTGATCCAGCCTTCCGCAGTTTGTGGTTTTTCGGTGAACTCTTTGATGCGGTCGCTTTCAAACGTCTAATGTCCGTACCGCGCCGGGGGGCGAACAGCGGTGAGGGTTGCCAGTTTTCCATGCGAACGGTGGAAAGCAAGAAGTTTGTTAAGATCCACATTCGATACTCCATCACCCCATGTTAGCATAAATGTTTCAGTCCCGAAGTGCGGCTGCAATCGTTTGATGCGTCCACCCGTTTGTGTCGTCATTCCTGTATCAACAAGTTCAACTGTCCAGCCTTCTATGTTGCTGCCCTTGAGCAATACATGCCCGTCCTTCATATCCACTTTCATGTGACCACTATTTATCACTGCGTAGTCGACCATATATTTCTTGATATATTCTCCTTTGTAGCCGAGCGCAATGACAAAATTATCATGGCCAAAATGAGAATAATGTTTCATGATGTGCCAAAGAATCGGCTTGCCTCCAATTTCGACCATGGGCTTCGGCCTTATTTCTGTCTCTTCCGCAAGACGGCTGCCAAGTCCCCCTGCCAGAATTCCCACTTTCATGTTGTTCCTTTTTGAGTAGGTTAAAGAATTAGATTTGATTCCCAGCCGTAGTCAAAGAGCAACGAACGAGGCAGAAGACATGTAGATATAAGAAGCGCAAAGCAGTTAAGTGATTTGGTGATGCAGGTAACGGAGAAAGAAAAAAAATATCGCCCAGGCTTTTTTTATATCTACCCGTGTCAGACAAGCTAAATCGATTCAATTATTGAGGTAATAAGTCTTGAAAAAGTCTTCTTTACGCGGTTACCAACTTCGGTAACTTCAGCATGGCTTAATTTGGTCGGAGAAATGCCTGTCGCGAGATTTGTAACGCAAGAAATGCCGAGGACGTCCATCCCCAATGAAGATGCAAGGGAGGCTTCAAACACAGTCGACATTCCGACTGCATCACCGCCAAGCCGTGCGCACATGTCAACCTCTGCCGCCGTTTCATAAGTTGGACCCTTAAGGCCCAAATAAACGCCTTTGCGGACTACAATGCCATTCATTGCCGCTGCCTGTTCAGCTTTGTCAATAAGATGTCGGGAATAGGTTTCAGTTCCAGCGACCTTTCCGGCAGGGAGATTGAGAACCCGTTGAAATGTCAAATTTATCTGATCCGTCAAGATCATAAGATCACCATTCCGGAATGTCCTGTTGAGGCCACCGGCGGCGTTCGTCAATATCAAAGACGTAATTCCGAGCTGATGTGCAAGATAGATGGGGTAGAGAACAGTGTCGAGCGAATTCGACTCATAAAAATGCGTTCGGCCCTGAAAGGCAAGGATTGGCTTCTTTCCAAGCATGGCAAAAACCAATTTACCTTTATGCCCTTCGACAGTCGAAGCCGGATAATGAGGTATATCTGAGGTCGGGATGGCGATCATCCCGGGAAGTTCATCCGCGAAACTGCCAAGGCCTGAACCGAGTACAATGCCAATGGAAGGCGTAAGACGTGTCTGCTCCTGAATGAAGGCAACAGATTCTTTCAGTTGAGATGAGATCATGAAGAGAAGAACGCTCCCGCAATTGTTGCCGTCATTAAATTGGCCAGCATTCCTCCAAGCACTGCACGCAACCCGAGAGCTGCCAGATCTTTCCGGCGTTCGGGCGCGAGCGGACTAATTCCCCCAATCTGAATTGCAATAGAAGAGAAATTAGCGAAGCCGCATAATGCAAAAGTAGCCATCATAATTGCTTTATCGGAGAATATTTTACCGGTAGCGATCATGGAAGTTAGATCGAGATACCCAACGAATTCATTCAGTACAAGCTTTGTCCCGATAAGCGAACCAACTTGAAGTGCATCAGCCCAGGGAACGCCGATCGCGACAGCAAGAAATTGCAAAACAAGTCCCAGTAACATTTGAAGCGAAAGTGGCTGATCGTAATGTGCTTTGAGTACACTATTTAGTCCTGTTATGTCGCCAAGCCCTGTCAGGAGATAATTCAATAGAGCAATGAGGGCGATGAACGCGAGAAGCATCGCGCCGACGTTCAATGCAAGATGCAGTCCATCGGCGGCTCCCACAGCCGCCGCTTCAATCACGTTCGTAGCGTTTTTCTCCGGATTGATTTTGACAGTGCCCTTAGTCTCGGATACTTCTGTTTCCGGATAAATGATTTTTGCAATTGCCAGTCCAGCCGGTGCCGCCATAATGCTAGCCCCCAATAGTTGGGTTGCAAATTTTATCTGACCTTCCATCAGACTCACGCCATGCGCTTGCGCGTAGGAATAGCCCAGCATTTGAACATATGCAGCCATCACGCCTCCCGCAATGGTGCACATTCCACCAATCATAATTGTCAGAAGTTCTGATTGTGTCATTCCCTTGAGATATGGCTTGATCATTAATGGAGCTTCAGTCTGACCAACAAAAATGTTTGCAGTGTTGGATAATGACTCAGAACCACTTGTCCCCATGACTCTCGCCATTATCCAAGCCATTCCTTGAACCACCTTCTGCATAATTCCAACATAGTAAAGAACTGACATGAGGGCTGCAAAGAAGATTATTGTGGGCAGTACCTGGAATGCAAAGAAGAAACCCATATTACCTTCCGTGCCCGGCCCGACGGCGAGATTGCCGAAAACGAATTTTGCACCTTCGGTGGTGAACCCAAGGATCACCACAAATCCGTAACTAATCTTTTCAAAGAGAATCTTGAACCAACCGAGGGGAGCAAAATAGGCAGAAAGTTCCGCGCCCTTCAACATCAAGACTGCAAAAATGATTTGAAGTCCGAAACCGGACGCAACAAGCCTCCAGTTTATCTTCTTTTTGTTATTTGAAACAAGGAAAGCAATCCCGATGAGGACAAACACCCCAAAGAGCCCATTCAAAATGGACGAGAAGGTCATGCGTCGATTTCTCCGTTGAATAATTGGAAGGAATACGTCATGCGGAAGCCGGTGGCTCGAAGCAACGGCGACACCGGGCTTCGTAGGAATCTTTTGCTCCCACAAGCACACGCTCATTTGATGGCGTTGTCCGCTGAGTACGGTCCGCAGGGTTCCCGCAGACAACACAAATAGCCAGAGTCTTGGTAATGTATTCGGCAACAGCCAACAATTGAGGCATAGGTTCAAATGGCCTTGCCCGATAATCCTGATCGAGACCGGCAATAAGGACGCGCTTGCCCTGGTTTGCCAATCGCTCGGCGACTTCTACAATTCCTGAATCAAAGAATTGCCCTTCGTCAATACCTATAACTTGGGCATCCTGAGCTAGTTGTTCCACTTCCTTTGAACTTTCAACTACAAGTGATTTCAATTTCGCTTCACTATGTGAGACAATGTGGTCTGAACTGTATCGGTTGTCGATCTTCGGTTTAAAGACAATGACTTTTTGTTTTGCAATTTCGGCGCGGCGCAACCTGCGGATTAACTCTTCTGTCTTGCCACTGAACATGCAACCTACGATTACTTCAATCCAGCCTGTATCTTTAGGGGAGTCGTGCAATGTGGGAATGCTCATAATTTCTCTTTGTAATGAATTCCAAACATCTTAAATGTTAGAGTCTTATGGAGTAACGCGAGTGGAACCTCATATCGACGGCTAGCTTAACATCCGAGAAGAAGAAGTCGGAAAAATATACTCAAAGCTCTAGATATGTGCAATCACATCATTATTAGTTTTTTGAAGGCGGAGAAAATATGTAGCCGTTGGAAATATCGAGAAAGGCTGACAGAGGAGGAGAGGCAGAGTGAAGACCTTATATCGTTCCCTGTTTCGCCGAGCCGCTCGTTCTTCATGCTGGAAAGTTCAGGAGTGGTTATCAGTTTTCATTTCCGTGATAAGAGTGATCTTCGTTATCTCAGGTGCGCAATTTATTCTTATTGGCAAGCCGACTGTTCCAATTCCGCGGTTCACGTACATGTGTGTGCCGCCGATTTTGTATTTCCCCCACACATATGGCGATGCAAGGGCTGCCGGGGCAATGGTTGTTTCGCCGAATCGCCCAAGTACAACCTGCCCGCCATGGGTGTGTCCGCTCAGCACGAGATCGATATTCCGCTCGGCTACCTGCTCAAGAAAGTACGGACGATGTATCATCATCAACTTTGGAATCTGTAGGGGGGAAGAGCCAATAGCAATATCCATGGCTGCTGCTGCACGCTTGGGGTTGCCGACATCATCAACACCGATGAGATAGAAGGAACTGCCATTTTTCTGAATGATGGTTTTATCGTTGATCAAAAGTTTTACTCCGCACGCATCGACTTCCTTTGCCACTGTTTCCGGTTGCTGAGCAAAGTAATCGTGGTTTCCCATTACACCGAATACACCGTGGGGCGCACGGAGATTGCTGAACGACTCGGCAAACGGATACACTTCGGCTGTTTGATTGTTTACAAAATCGCCGGTGACAAGAATGAGATCACATTGCAATGAGTTCGTGATGCTCACATATTCATCCATCTCTTTCTTCGACATATTAATGCCGGAGTGGATGTCACTTACCATTGCGATGGTGAAGCCATTGAGTTCCGGTGGGAGATTCTTTACCGGAAAAAATACCTCGGTTACTTCGTGGTCGGACTTCCCGATGATCATCCCATAGGCAGTCGTGCCAAACGAAGCAGCCGTGAGTCCATACATGCTTTTTCGGACGAAAGCACGACGGGAAGAATTGAATGTACGGTACGTGGGCGACGATCGAATTACTTGGACCTTTTGTCGTACCGGTTTCAATCTCTTGAGGAATATTCCGAAAAGTTGAAATGGGGCCTTGATGATGCTCGAAATCAGCAAAATCAGTCCGATGAAAATCGTCGCTCCATGCCAGAGGAAAAAAGGATATACGCCCACATACCAGAACCATGTAGGGAATTCTGTTACGCGAGGGCGGACAATCATAAGGAACAGCAATGCACCGTTCATGACAATGAACAGTCCAGCAGCAAGCCATTGTACCCAGCGCCTGTGCGGAAACACTTCCCGAATCCAAATTCGCGTCCTCGTGTACAAAAGAATTTGAATCAGCAACAACGTGCCGGGAATGATCACACGAAAAAACAACATTCTACCTCGTATAAGTAAATAACATGTGTAAATATACGAATTTTCCGAGCCGGACAGGGAGTTAAAAACTCTTCAACTCAAGTTTTTGCGGAAGGAGGGAAGAACGGAGACAATATTGAGAGCTATGCGAAGTACTAAGCGGACCTCGCCAACATCATTAACCCTCGTTCACACAAATAAACGGATGTTGTAGTACAACAATTTGTTTGTACATCGTCGCCAAGACGTATCTGAAGGGGAAGCGATTTGTTGATGTATGAAATATGATAAGTTTCTCGCCGCTATGTACGGTCTGTTTGTAGATAGAGAACCATTTCACTATATTTTTCCGGACAATGTTCAGCAGAAGGGTAAAGATGGTTCAAGAATACTTTGATAAGATAGTCCGGTATTTTAAGAGTGAGAAGTTTCGCAGGCAGCTCTCAGACACGAGAGGTGCCATGTTGAAATTTATCAAGAGCAAGCCCTTTGTGTACGCTGCAGGTATACTTGTCGCAATATTTCTTCTCATGAATTATGCGGTAATGCCGCTCTATGTGTATCACGGTGGCACGGTGACGGTGCCCGATGTGAGTGGTTTGCAATTTGAAGATGCCAAACAAAAGATTAATGATGCGGGGCTTGTTGCAATTCAAGGGGAGAAAATTCTGGATAACGAACACGCTCCGGGAACAGTATTGACGCAAAATCCCCACCCTAATGCTGTTGTGAAATACGACCGGCATATTTATTTGACAACATGCGGCGGTGAGTTGCTCGTCGCCGTTCCCGCATTGCGTGGACGATCGTTACGCGACGCTCGTTTTGCTTTGGAAAGAAATGGCTTGAAACTTGGAAACGTGGACAATGAGGTCTCCAGTTCATATCCCGCAAACACAGTGATATCTCAAACCGTTGCTCCGGCAGAACGGTTGAAGAAGGGAATGTCGGTTGGGGTTGTGGTAAGTACCGGGCGTGCAGTAACCTCAACCATACCGGTTCCCAGCGTGACAGGCAAGTCGCTCAAGGAAGCGCAGAAGCTTCTTGAATTTGTCGGACTGAAGATCGGAAATATTACTTATCAGGTAAGCCCCGATCTGTTGCCCAATACCATAGTAGATCAAATTCCCGCGGCAGGAACTGCTGTCGAGCATGGAGCAACGGTCGATCTGTTTGTGGTCAAAGCGGGCAAACTGAAGGATGAAAATTAAGTTTAATATTCAATCAAGCATCTAAATGATACGCATAGCGCCATCACTTCTCTCTGCCGACTTTTCCGATTTGAAAGGCCAGATCACCGCGGCCGAACAAGCCGGAGCGGACTGGCTTCATCTGGACGTCATGGACGGGCATTTTGTTCCGAACATTTCATTCGGTCCCCCGGTCATTAAATCCCTTAGAAAACTGACGCGGCTCCCGTTTGACACGCATCTGATGATAACGGATCCCGATAAATATCTCGAAGCGTTTCAGGAGGCGGGGTGTGACCGTCTCACTGTTCATTTCGAAACATGTACACATCTTCACCGGACCGTTAGCCGGATAAAAGAATTAGGAATGAAGGCGGGCGTGTGCGTTAATCCAGCGACACCCATAGCACTACTGAGCGACATTCTTCCATATGTTGATCTTGTTCTGGTAATGTCGGTGAACCCGGGTTTTGGGGGACAAAAGTTTATTCCCACATCGCCCGCAAAGCTCCGTGAAGCCGCTGAGATGATCAATCAAGTCAATCCGGAAATATTTCTCGAAGTTGACGGCGGCATAGATGACCAAACGGTTGGCGAAGTCGTGTCTGCCGGAGCAAACGTTCTGGTAGCAGGCAATTACATTTTTGGAAAAGGGAGAATAGCAGAAGCAATAACAACCTTGCGTGAGAACGCTATCCGGTAATTTTCTTACCATATATCAAGATTCGGCGGGATATTTCAATGCGAGATATCCCGCTTTTGTTATTGCCCATCACGAACGAATAAAATCTTCTTGACAAATGCCTTTCGTTGGCTTATATTTGAAGCCAATAATCGTATTACTCCTAAGTTAATTAGGCGCATTTCTTAAATTGCCGACCCTAATATTCCTTATTGGTGGTTTTATATGCTAGACGATATAGACGTCAAAATTCTTGATATCCTGCAAAAAAGCGGACGAACGAAGCGCAATGACCTTGCGGCTGCAGTCGGCTTGTCGCTTCCTTCGGTCAGTGATCGGCTGAAAAAGCTTGAGGAAAACGGAATTATTACCGGCTACTTCACCACAGTAGATTACAAGCGGTTGGGTAAAGATATCACTGCTTTTATTTTCGTCACCGTCGATTCTTCAAAACATTACAACTCATTTCTTGAGCACGCAAAAAGTCTTGATGATATCCTTGAGTGTCACGCCATCACCGGCGAAGGATCCCACATTCTCAAAATCCGGACTGCCAATACTGTTTCTCTCGAAAAATTACTCGCCAAGATTCAGGCGTGGACGGGAGTTATAAGTACGCGAACCAATCTTGTGTTATCCACCTCAAAAGAATCCTTCTACGTCAAAATGGAAAGCGGAAAGTGAATCAGATAAACTCGGGGGATACCGCTTTCATGCTTATCTCGGCAGCGCTCGTTTTGTTCATGACACCGGGTCTGGCTTTTTTCTATGGCGGTCTTGTCCGCAGCAAGAACGTTGTCAACACAATGATGATGAGTCTTGTCGCGATGGGGATAGTGACGGTACAATGGATTCTCTGGGGATACAGTATTGCTTTTGCACCAAATAGTGGTGCAGGTGGTTCGGTTGTGGGAGGCTTGTCATGGTTCGGATTAAACGGTGTTGATTTATTGCCGAGCTCTGATTACTCGCCAACTGTTCCGCACCAGGCTTTCATGATGTATCAGGCGATGTTTGCAATTATTACGCCCGCGCTGATTTCCGGAGCCATAGTTGAGCGGATGAAGTTTAAGTCATATGCTGTTTTTATTTTCTTCTGGACAACAATAGCATACGACCTTGTTGCTCACTGGGTTTGGGGAGTCGGAGGATGGTTGCGGATGATGGGGGCGCTCGATTTCGCCGGAGGAACGGTCGTCCATATCAACGCGGGAGTTTCCGCTCTTGTTGCATGTCTTGTGCTCGGCCCGCGGAAGGGTTTTCCGAACCGGGCAATGCCTCCTCACAATGTTACTCTTGCAATTCTTGGCTCCGGAATGTTGTGGTTCGGATGGTTCGGATTTAACGCAGGCAGTGCCGTTAGTGCGGGCGCACTGGCAACGACGGCCTTCGTCTCGACAAATGTCGCAGCCGGTTCTGGACTGCTCGGTTGGATTTTGATTGATCTTGTTCTCAAGGGAAAGCCGACGGCAATCGGCGCAATAACGGGAGCCGTTGCAGGGCTTGTTGCAATAACACCAGCTTGCGGATTTGTTACACCGTTAGGTGCAATGGCAATCGGATTGGGCGTCTCGGGAGTTTGCTACTGGGCGGTGACGCAAAGGATGAAATGGAACCTGGACGATTCGCTCGATGCTTTCTCCGTGCACGGAGTCGGCGGAATCTTTGGAGCGTTGATGACCGGAGTGTTAGCGACCAAATCCGTGAACGAGGCGGGCAACAACGGTTTGCTCTACGGCAATCCCTCACTTCTATGGATACAGTTCATTGGCGTTGTCGCAACCGCGGCGTTCGCCGGGATCGTTACGTTTCTCCTCTTGAAAGTGATTCAGGCAACTATGGGAATCCGCAGCCGCGACGAACATGAGCACGAAGGACTCGATCTGGTCGAGCACGGCGAAAAAGGCTATCACGAGATTGTTTGATGCCAAACTATACATCAACAGAGAAGCAGAAAATTATTTGATCGTGCAGGATTTTCAGATTGGGCGACGCTTCCAAACATTGCTGAACTTGACGGTATCGAACGAAGCGTTGTCATCGTTGGAAAACGGATTACCGAATAAAAAAAATATTATCACCCAACATTCACTAACTACAGGATAAACTAATGGCAAAGAAGTCAGGCTCGCGCATCGCCGGAGTATTCAAGATGATTAAAGATAACGGCGTTAAGATGGTAGATTTCAAATTCGTCGATCTTCTCGGCGTATGGCAACACGTTACAGTTCCCGTCCATCGTCTGGAAGAAGACTCGTTCGAAGACGGGTTCGGTTTTGATGGCTCATCCATTCGGGGCTTCAAAGCAATTAATGAAAGCGACATGCTGATGATACCCGATCCGCAGTCGGCATTTATCGATCCGTTTGTCGAAATGAAAACAATCAGCTTTATCTGCGACATCGTTGACCCGCTTACAAAAGAACGATTCAGCCGCTGTGCACGCGGCATAGCACACAAGGCGGAGCAGTATTTACTGTCAACTGGACTTGCAGATACCGCGTTCATGGGAGCTGAAGCGGAGTTTTTTATTTTCGATGACGTCCGGTTCGATACCAACGGCAACAACAGTTACTATCATGTCGATTCGATCGAAGGACGATGGAATTCCGGCCGCGACGAGATGCCGAATCTCGGTTACAAGCCGCGCTACAAGGAAGGCTATTATCCCGTTCCGCCCACCGACCACCTGATGGACCTTCGCAACGAAATGGTTATGAACATGATGGAGGCCGGCTTGGATGTCGAAACACAACATCATGAAGTTGCCAGTGGCGGCCAGGCGGAAATTGATTTGAAGTTTATGCCGTTACTGAAACACGCCGACGATATGATGCTCTTCAAGTACATGATCAAGAATACTGCAAAGGCACGGGGCAAGTCAGCCACGTTCATGCCAAAGCCGATCTTTGGCGATAATGGTTCGGGCATGCACGTGCATCAGAGTTTATGGAAGAATGGCAAGCCACTGTTCTACGGCAACGGCTACGCTAATCTGAGCGAGATGGCATTACACTACATCGGCGGATTGTTGAAACATGCGCCGGCTCTTTGCGCATTCACGAATCCAACTACCAATTCGTACAAACGACTCGTGCCGGGATTTGAAGCTCCTGTCAATCTCGCATACTCTCAACGTAACCGCAGTGCATCGGTTCGTATTCCGATGTATTCATCAAGTCCGAAATCCAAACGAATCGAGTTCCGTTGTCCCGATGCTTCCGGAAATCCTTATCTGCAATTCTCCGCCATGCTTCTTGCGGGACTCGATGGGATCATCAACAAGATTGATCCGGGAGAACCGCTCGATAAAGACATCTACGACCTTGAACCGGAAGAACTGAAAAATGTTCCATCAACTCCGGCATCGCTCGAAGAGGCGATCAAAGCACTTGAACGAGACCATGACTTCCTCATGCGCGGTGATGTCTTTACAGAAAACGTGATCGACACATGGATCTCGTACAAATTAGAAAAGGAGGTCAAACCGATGTCGTTAAGACCGCATCCATATGAATTCGGTTTGTACTACGACTGCTGATTCTTTTTATTTCATTCGATGAGATCAAATCCCGTCGCTCTCAAAAGGTGACGGGATTTTTATTTGCTTAAGAAGCGTTGTAATTACTAGCGCCTAAGCTTGGAAGCACACGTCATTCCCCCGAAGGGGTCCTTCGGACGAAATGTTCTTATTCGGAATCCGAACCAAGAAGAACTTGAATGGATGCTGAAAAGGAGAGCGCTTCCATGACATGGGTTGGGAGACTAAGCGTGATTTGAAAGTGAAACATCACTTGTAATCAGCATATATATATTGTGTATATTTTTTGAAAAGGAGGGAATCATCATGAAACTACTTGTCCTTGTTGGTTTGTTCGCGGTTGTCGTATCGACTTCGTCTGCACGTTTGCCCGTTGAGGCAAAAGCCAGTGCAGAT
>JBKJJX010000369.1:0-4518 GCA_046597825.1 Bacteroidota bacterium
TATTGTTCTTCGTTGAATACTCACACGTTGCCGATTCTGACCGAAGAAGTTTTGACAAATGAACAGCTGATGACTGAGAGAATATTCCTTGGTCTGCGAAGCGATGGTTTGAATCTGAAAACATTCTATAAAGACTTCGAAAGCAGTTCATCCCAATTGAAGAATCAGGCTTCGATCATATCTGCTCTCGTGGATAATGGGGCAGCAACAAATGAAAACGACATTTTGCGATTAACTTCATCCGGCTACTTGATTTGTGATGAGATTTGTGAGCGGCTTTTGCCTTGAATCCCTTTCCCTTAAATCCGATATAGAATTCTCACGCAAAGACGCAAAGCTGCAAAGGCAAGTTTGAAATAGAATCTTTTCGATCACGAACATTCACCTGACGGGTGAATTTCTCCACCATGAATATGAAATGGGTGTTTCGCTATTCGTTCCACCTTGGCGTTCTTTGCGTCTTAGCGTGAGACTCTATGTCGGAAATCAGGTTTTCCTTAAATTCCTTAATCGTTGAAATTCAATCGATTTTCCTCTATCTTGAATCGTTTCGTACTCACCCGAAACCAATTCTCTTCCGCTAACATGAGGTTATATGTCCCATAAAATGTTGAACCGTATTTTCGGAGCCCTTGCATTCCTCGTCCCGATGATCGTATACACGATCACAGTCGCTCCGACCGTTGTATTTTGGGACGTGGGAGAGTTCATCGCCGCCGCGTACATGATGCAGGTTCCTCATCCGCCGGGTTCGCCGTTGTTCCTCTTTCTGACGCGCATCGCCATGATGTTGCCCATCGCAACGGATTTGGCTGTCCGGGCGCATTTGTTTTCCGCGTTCCTGAGCGCTCTGGGAATAATGTTCACGTACCTGTTTATCGTACGGGTGATTATGAAATTCCGCGGCATGCCGGCAGATCTTGCAGACAAGATTATGACGTACGGCTCTGCGTTTGTCGGAGCGATGACGCTGGCATTCACCACAACGTACTGGGATAATGCGATAGAAGCCGAAGTGTACGGTGCAAGCATGTTTTTCCTTTCGGCGATTCTCTGGCTCGCGATGCGGTGGCTCGACCGGGCGAATGCAGAAGGAAACGAAAAATATTTTCTCTTCATTGCATATCTCATCGGGCTTTCGCTCGGCGTTCATTTGCTTGCGTTGCTGGCGATCTTTCCTGTGTTGATGATTATTTATTTCAAGCGCTATGAATTTTCTCTCAAGAGTTTCCTGAAGTTTAGCGGTGTCGCCGTTATCATCTTCTTCGTTGTTTATCCGGGTATTGTGAAATGGTTGCCGGGGATGATGGACGGGGAGTTTCTGGGAAAGAAAAGTGTAATTTGGTCATTCCTTCCGTGGCTGATTATCGGAGGCGGGATATACGGCATCTATTATTCGTACATCCATAAAAAGAAAACTCTCCACATTGCGCTGCTCTCGGGCGTCATGATATTCTTTGGCTACACAACGTACACGAGTGTTATCATCCGTGCGAATCAAAATCCACCGATGAACGAAAATGATCCAAGCAATCTTGCGCGACTCACCTCGTACCTCGGCCGTGAGCAGTACGGTGACGCTCCTTTTATCAAGCGCCGTTACAGTCAGGAGCCGCAACATCAGGGGATCTACACGAATTATACAAGCGACATGGATTTCCTTATCAAGTATCAGCTCAACCATATGTTCTTCCGCTACATTGGCTGGAATTTCATTGGTATTGAAAATGAGAACCAGGACTCCGGCATTACATGGAAAGATACATGGGGGATCCCGTTTTTTGTCGGGTTGTTCGGTTTATGGTATCACTTTAAGCGGGACTGGAAGACAGGGCTGATTCTTGTTGCGATGTTTATCATCCTGGGGCCTGTGCTTGCGTTATACCAGAATCAGCAGGAGCCCCAGCCGCGGGAACGTGATTATTTTTATGTTGGAGCGTATTACGTCTTCTCTGTTTGGATCGCGCTCGGCATCGTCGGCATTATCGACTTGCTGCGGGAGAGATTCCGTTCGTCATCCACCATGATCGCCGCCGTATGTGTTATTGTATTCATGGGCGCATCGCCACTGAATATTGCACGCATCAATTTTAATTCGCATGATCGCCGCGGAGATTATGTGGCATGGGATTATTCTTACAATATTCTCCAAACATGTGCGAAAGATGCAATTCTCTTTACCAATGGAGACAACGATACTTTCCCGCTCTGGTATTTGCAGGATGTGGAAGGCATTCGCCGTGACGTCCGCATTGTTAATCTCAGCCTCGTCAACACAAACTGGTACATTCAGCAAATGAAGCGGTCGCCGTATTACAAAGAGGCGAAGCGCGTGCCGATGAGTTTGAGTGACAAGCAGATTCAGGATATTCAGCCGGTTCAATATGAGACGACGAACCTATCGTTACCGGTGCCGCAAGAGACGTACAGGCAGTTCGGTATTACCGATACTGCGATTACCAACCGTGAGAAACTTGAATTTACGATGAAGCCCACACTGCAATTCGGGCAAGTGAGTGCGATCCGTGTGCAGGATATCATGGCGCAGGATATTATTTTCAGCAACAAATGGGAGGTGCCGATTTATTTTGCCGTCACCTGCTCACCGGACAGCAAGATCGGGCTTGATGATTATCTCTGGTTTGACGGCTTGGCATGGAGGTTGGAGCCCAAGAAAATTATTCAGCGCGATGAGGGTGGTATCAATCCTGCGATCGTGGAAGCAAATCTCTTCAACGAGCCCGAAGGATTTTCGAAGACGCCGCAGTATGGGTACAAGTTCAGAAGAATCGCCGATCCCGACGTATACTTCGATGAAAACAGTACCCGTCTCATGATCAACTATCGGTCGGCGTTCATCCGCCTGGCGCTTTATTATGCGAACGCCACGCAAAACAAAGAGAAAGCGCTTGCTTCTCTGGATAGAATGGAGAAGTTGATTCCGCGCCAGAAAATTCCAATGGGCTGGGAATTGGAATCGGACATCGCTTCATTTTACAACCGGCTTGGCAGAACGGAGAAATACAACGAGTTGATGGCTGAAGTTGAACCCGAATGTTTGACGGCGCTTGATCGCGGTGAATACAATACGAATTCCGCCTACAGCCCGTTCCGCGTTCTGCTGGAGTTATACGATAACCGAAAGGAATATCAGAAGGCGATTGATTTGTTGAAACGATTGCAATCGGTTATCCCGAATGATCCCGGCATCCAGCAACGCATAGCGATGTATGAAGGGATGATGAAATCCGATACGACGAAAAAGAAATAGTATTGAAGAAGAATCTCCGTTCACTCAGTGTGAAGATCCCGTTGTGGGAAAATTATCTTATTGTGAAGATGGAAGGCGTCCGTTAACGTATGCGCGTACTTATGACAGGCATCGACGGATTTGTGGGAAGCCATGCGGCGGAGCTGTTGTTGAGTGCGGGCGGGGCTGAGAAGATCGAGTTGCATGGCACAATTATTACGGATGAAGTCCGGACGATTGCGCATCTGCGCAATTCGGTCACGCTACATCAGGCCGATGTTTCAGACTCCCGCCGGGTTGAAGCTCTCTTTCAGGAACTCCAGCCGGATCGCGTTCTCCATATAGCTGGACAAGCGTTCGTCCCCGCCGCCCTGAAAAATCCGATGGAGACATTTCAGGCAAATCTTTTTGGTGGATTATCAATTCTTGAGGCGGCACGGAAACAGCGTGTCACAACAGGCAAAAGTCCCGCAGTCTTAATCGTAAGCAGCGGAGAAGTGTACGGCAATATCGATCCGCAAAATCTGCCGCTCACTGAGGACACTCCTCTTCGGCCTACAAATCCCTACGCAGCGAGCAAAGCAAGTATAGACTTGATCGCTCAGCAATATGCACGGCATTTCGGTGTGAACGTTATAATTGTAAGGCCTTTTAACCATGCGGGTCCGGGCCAGAGTCCGTCATTCGTCATTTCGGATTTTGCGAAACAATTCGCAGAGATTGCTTCCGGCAAACGAAATCCAATCATCCATGTGGGGAACATTTCCGTGAGCCGGGATTTTACTGACGTACGGGATGTGGTGAACGCCTATTGGATGTTGTTAGATCAGGCACCGGAAAATTTTATTTTCAATGTTGCATCAGGTCGGGCCGTTGAGATCAAACATATTCTGGAGTTACTGAAAGAAATAAGCGGTTGTGAAGTTGAGATTGTTCAGGAACAACAGCGCATTCGCGGCTATGATGTTCCTGTTGTTGTCGCGAGCTATGACCGGCTGCAAAAAGCAACCGGCTGGTCTCCTCAAATTCCCCTTCGTCAGACTTTGCAGGATGCCTATAACTATTGGCTTGACACTCTTTCTGCAGCTCCGCAGCCGCCCGCGGTTTTCCCTCCCCGATGAAAATCCATATTGTCAACTGGCAGGATATTAAGAATCCACTTGCCGGTGGAGCCGAAGTACATCTCCATGAAGTGTTCTCCCGCATCGCCCGCATGGGCCACGACGTAACGCTCTTTTGCTCATCATTTCCCGGCGCGAGTCCCGAGG
>JBKJJX010000235.1:0-13341 GCA_046597825.1 Bacteroidota bacterium
GGAAGTTGCAAGCCGGGCAATTATTGCCTGCTTTCTATTTTCGCCCCGGAACGAAGATATTTGAAAATAGAAGATTTCTCACCGTCGGAAATCTTTGCCCGTTGCTGCATTTCATCGAGATTTTCCTGCCACACATCGGGAGCGTATTCTGACGGAAGCTTGAGTGTGTGGCAACTGCCGCACTTGGCAACGTATAACGCCCTTCCGTTGTTGAGTTCTGCGAGGCTTGCGTCATTCCGGACATCGGATAGAGAGGGCGTATACAGTGCAGCCACACAGCCGGCAAGCAAGCCGCCCAAAAGTATTGTGCTGAAAATGATTTTACAATTCATACGAGAATAACAGTCGTGTTTCCAGTTTTTCGTGCGCGATAAGCTCACGATGTTTGTTTATGTTGCCCGGCTCCGTCCGGAAAGCGTACAATTGCGGCAGAACTGTAGCGGTAATCCAGAATCCTTGCGTTGAGTAGGAGATAACGGGTCCGCCGAAGAGGGCGGAATAGACCCAGCCTTCCGTTTTCGTGTACTCATTGTCATTCCGCAACTCGAGACCCAGCTTCCAATTTTCATTGATTGCATAACTGAAGCCGTAATTAAATTCCCATTTCAACTCAAACTCCGTTGCCGTGGTGCCATTCTCTACAATTGTTTTCCACTCAGGTTCGATTGCGGCATTGAATGCATGCAGCGCGTTGCCCGAATGTTTATCGAGAATCAGCTTACCTTCCAGCTCAAACTCATTGGATGCCACGCCGATTTCCGCATAGATCGCTGAGCCGAATGCGTCGGCAACCGGATCGCTCAGCTGATATTTCCATTCGTTCGAAAAACCAAATTCAAATTCATTATGGAGTGCAGCCGCGGGACCGTTGCCTTGTAAACTTGTGGTGTTTGTGAGATTAAGGTAGAAAGCTGTTTGCAGGTTTCCACCGAATCCTACCTCATACTCAATGCGGTGACGGAAACTTCGGTAAAATTCATCCCTCTGCCAATGAAATGTATTCCAGATTTCGATCTCACGCTGACCTTTTGCGAGCACATTACTTTGATAGGTGTACGTAAACAAACGTTCGTTTGCGAAAAGCATATTTGCTGATATCATCACGAGAAATAGTAGTGTTGAATAGCGAATCATTGTTAACTCCTATGAATGTTGATGCTTGATTAATGTAGATGTGCTTGGTATATTGAAAACAGAACAAGGATTCCATTGCAATGGAAGTCTTGTTGATTACAGGCGTGCTCAATCCTCGCCAAAGGTTTACTGAGCACGCTTTTTTATTTTGCTGCTGGTGCTTTTTTCTTAATTGTTTCTAAAACATCCGGCGAGCAACCGCAGTCTCCGCCGCAGGCACGTTGTTTTGCCCGGCGGCGCTTTCTCAGCTCGTGCCGAAACAGGAAGAACGCCGAGACTGCGACAACAATGAGAGATGCCGGTTGCTGCCAATCCATTGTTACACTCCCCAACCAAAAAAAAGTCCGGTTCGATAAACGATAAATGTGACGCCGTACGCTAACACTGTCATATATCCAATCTGGAAGAGAGGCCACTTCCAGCCGTTCGTCTCACGCCGCATCACTGCAACGGTGGACATGCATTGCATTGCCAGAACATAATACACCATGACACAAATTGCAGTAAGAGCAGACCAGACACGAACCCCGGTTTCAGGATTGACATCGTTTCGCATTTGCTGTCGCAGCGACGTCGGGTCATTGTCCGCGTTTTGAATGTTATACATTGTTCCCATTGTACTCACGAAGACTTCCCGTTGAAGGAGCGAGCCGATCATCCCTATCCCGATTTTCCAATCAAATCCTAACGGTCTGATTAGCGGCTCAATCATTTGGCCTGCCTGCCCCACGTAGCTATGTTTCAATTGTTCGGATGGCTTTACTCCATCAGTTTTCGGATAGGAGGCAAGAAACCAGAGTACGATCGAGACCCCAAGAATTATTGTCCCCGCCTTTTGCAAAAACAGTTTCGATCGATCCCAGGTCTGGCGGAGAACTGATGTAAGTGAAGGCATCTTGTATGGAGGAAGTTCCATGATAAAAAGCGGCGGCGCGCCTTTCAACAGGGTCTTCTTAAAAAGCCATGCCATGGCGAGAGCCATCACAAGCCCGAGCATATACATGGAGAGAAGCGTAATGCCTGCGAGAGACAAAAATCCCCACACATATTTTTGGGGAATGAACGCAGCGATCAATAATGTGTAAATAGGAAGTCGTGCACTGCAGCTCATGAGCGGCGCAATCAACATCGTCACAAGTCTGTCTTTCGGACTTTCGATTGTTCGAGTTGCCATGATGCCGGGAATGGCGCATGCAAATGAACTCACCATCGGGATGAAAGATTTTCCGTGCAATCCGACTTTCGTCATGAGCCGGTCCATAATGAACGCTGCCCGTGCCATGTAGCCGGTGTCTTCGAGCAATCCAAGGAAGAGAAAGAGGAAAAGAATTTGGGGGAGGAAACTGACAACCGCGGAAACACCCGCAAGAGCACCGTTGACCATCAGATCACGGAGATCTCCCGCAGGCATGACACTTTCAATCCAGCTTCCCAAAGCTCCAAATCCATCGCCGATCATTTCCATCGGAACGTTCGCCCAGGTGAAGACGCTCTGGAACATGATCATCATAATTGTAAGGAAGATGACAAATCCCCAGGTTTTATGAGTTACGATGCGATCGATTTTGTCACTCAACGTCATTTCGGAGCGGTACGATTGGGTCACTGCATGGTTGCAAACACTTTTGATCCATTCATATCGCGACTCGACAACAACTGATTGTCGCTCAATTCCCATGAAATCGAGTTTTTGGTGATCTTTGCGTACGTGGGCAAGAAGTTCCGGGGCGAAGCGGTCGCGGTGTTCCTCAAGACTCTCCGATGCGGTAAGCAAACTTAAGGCTTCGTGAAACGCAATCGGATTGCTCAGGTGATGGTGATGCATGAGTAATCCGACAAGTTCTTCCGTTTCCTCTTCAACAATTGCAGGCATTCGCCACAAGCGACGCATACTATCCGGCGAGTTTGTCGCCGCGATGGCTTTCTTTAGTTCCTGAATCCCATAACCCTTGCTGCCAATGGTCGGCACAACCGGAACGCCTAATTCACTGGCGAGTGCTTTTGCGTCGACCTCGATGCCCATGTCTTCAGCAACGTCAATCATGTTGAGGGCAACGATGACGGGAAGCTGGCGGTCAATGATCTGGCTGACCAAATATAAATTCCGTTCAATGTTGCTGGCGTCGACAACGCACACTACAAGTTCGGGGACTTCTGTGTGGGGAACTCTGCCAAGCAGGACATCGGTGGCAATTTTTTCGTCGGGGGAATTTGCGCTGAGGCTGTATGTGCCGGGCAAATCGAGAAGAGTCATTTCGGAACGGTCATCAAACAGAAGACGGCCTTCCTTTTTCTCAACCGTTACTCCGGGATAATTTCCGACTTTCTGACGCAAACCCGTGAGCGCGTTGAAAAGAGTCGTCTTTCCGCAATTGGGATTGCCGATGAGAGCGATGTTGCGAATCATCTTATGTGTTGCCGTCTCGAAGCTCATTTTCTAATTTGCAGATTATTACCGACTCGGCCTCGACCCTGCGTAATGAAAGTCTATAACCCTTTACTTTTACTTCAATGGGGTCTCCCATTGGTGCCGACCGGATCATTTCAACCGTTGTTCCCTTGATCAATCCCATTTCAAGCAGGCGGCGGCGAACATTTGTCTCAGAAGCCGTGATGCGTTGAATCGATCCGCGTTCGCCGGGGGAGAGAGAATTCAGAGAACCTTCATTCATCGGGGAGGAGTATTTATTCTGAACAAGAGGAAACATAAATACTGCTTGCAATCAAATGATTCAACCCCACACGAGTATTGCATACTTCGCAAATAATACTTCCGCTTGCTCTGTTTACGCAACGGACTACTGCGTTCTCACAAAATCCCAGCTCGCGCAACCGTGTACAAAGTTCGGGTTGTGAGGTGAGTTGTCGGATCGTAGCCTTCTTTCCGAGCGCTATTTCAGTTAATGGGAATGGAATCTGCATATTGAACCTTATTGTTTAGTGCACTTAGAGCATGTTCCGAAAATTTGAATCGTTGTACTCTGAATTTTGAAATTCTTATTCGCGGCAACTTCTTCCTGGATTTTTTCCAGCCGGTCATTTGTGAATTCAAGAATATCACCACAACTTAGACATATCATATGATGATGGTGAGGCCGCCCGAATGCTTTTTCATAGCGGGACGTGTTTTCGGCAAATCTGTATTTGGAAACCAAGCCACAATCTTGTAACAATTCCAGCGTGTTATAGACTGTTGCCTTCGAGACTTTCACTCCCGTTGAGATCATTCTGTAGTATAATCCATCAGCGTCGAAGTGGCCCTGACTCTGGAGAACTGCATCGAGAACAGCAAAACGTTCGGGTGTAGCTCGAAGTTTTCCGTGAGATTTCAAATGCTCTGTAAGGATGGTATGTGCTGCCGGAATGTCCATATGTCTGATCTCTTATTTAGAATTAGTCTAAATAAAGATAGTGAAACATTATGCTGGTGTCAATATTCTTTTGAAAAAATATGGTCTAGTGAAGAGCCTCCCAATGGAATTATTTAAGTCCGTCTTCCTTGAACATAAAATCTTCGAAATTTGTAAAAATAACTTGCTTTTTTTTGCTGTTTTCTTATCTTTTCAGAAGTTTGAAGATAGACCCATCACCTGAATTTTTAATAGAATGAAGTCTAATAAGAGTAGATTCCTGAGTGGTAAGAAAATTATTCCATCTCCGATTCGAAAGAATGTGGGGGTGGAAGAATTAGTTGATGTCTATTTCCAAGCATACAATGCAGGAAGATTGAGAGAAGCATGCCATTTGTTTGCTACAAAAATTCTTCAATCTGATGTAACGGTCGGGATGAGCATAACGGGTGCCTTAACTCCTGCCGGTTTGGGCGGATCATGTATTGTCCCGTTAATTCAGGCTGGATTCGTCGATTGGATTGTTAGTACTGGAGCAAATCTTTATCACGATACACACTTTGCGATAGGAAAGTCTTTACACCGCGGCAGTCCTTTCATTGATGACCGAATTCTTCGGAAAGAGGGAGTCATAAGGATTTACGATATTCTTTTTGATTATGACGTTCTTTTGAGTACTGATGCATTCTTTCGGTCTGTTATTCGCAAAGAGGAGTTTCAAAAGGAAATGGGAACGGCTGAATTGCATTACAAGCTTGGTCGTTACATTGCTGAGAGGGAAAAAATTCTCGGAATTAAGCACGCAAGTGTGTTAGCAACTGCCTACAGATGCGGTGTTCCAGTCTATACCTCTTCACCCGGGGACAGTTCTATTGGAATGAATATCGCAGAGATAGAATTGTCGGGATATGCGACTCGTATTGACCCCTTGCTGGATGTGAATGAGACTGCGGCGATTGTGTTGGACGCAAAGCGCCGCGGCGGAAGAAGTGGAGTGCTTATTTTTGGCGGTGGTTCTCCGAAGAATTTTATCCTGCAGACAGAACCACAAATTCAGGAAGTATTGAAGATCGACGAGAAAGGACACGACTTCTTTCTTCAAATAACCGATGCCCGTCCCGATACTGGCGGTCTTTCGGGCGCAACTCCCTCTGAGGCAGTGAGCTGGGGGAAAGTAGATCCGGATAAGCTTCCCGATACAGTTGTCGCGTATGTTGACTCAACGATCGCAATGCCCATCATGACTTCGTATGCTTTGGGAAAACGAAAACCGCGAAAATTAAAACGCCTCTATGACCGGCGGGAACAACTGCTGGCAAAACTCCGTGAGGAATATTTCAAGGTTCAAAAGAAAAAGAAGCATTAATCAACATGCGGAATTACATCCGCGCTTTTAGTCAAATTCACAATCAAGGAGGATCCTATGAGTAAACTTCAAGAGTTACGAGAACTCGTGGACAGCTTCGAAAAGGACTTTGTAAAGTTTTATGATAAGGGGAATAAGTCCGCCGGAACTCGGGTTCGGAAGGCAATGAACGAACTAAAACGGAAGGCACAGGAGATTCGGAAAGAAGTGCAGGACATTAAAGCTCAGGCAAAGGGAGAAGAAACACCTGCTTCCTGAAACTCTAGCAGTGAGGTATGACTAATCTTCGACTGCGGTGGGATAGTCAGAAAAGCAGCTCTCGCTGTTATAACTCAAAACCCCCTGAATAAGGGGGTTTTGTTGTTTTATGCTTCCTCGGCCAGAGTGCGCTGAAGTCGCCGAACTGCCTTAACTTTCTTCATTCTCTTTTTCACGGAGGGTTTCGTAAAGTAGGCTCGCTTCTTGAACTCCTTCAAAATACCGGACCTCTCATATTTCTTTTTGAAACGTTTGAGCGCCCGATCAATGGGTTCACTTTCAGTTACTACGATGCCAACCAATCTAATTCACCTCCTTAAAGATTAAAATTATTCCTGATTCTCAAATCTGTCGACAAGATTTTCAAGCAAACGTCGCTCGCCGAGTTTTTCGAACGAAACAACAATTGCCGAAGCGCCACCTGAGGTTTTCTCTTTTGAAACAATTTTTCCCAAGTCATCCCATTCTGTATGGAAAATCGCCTGACCTACTTTGTAGGTGTTGTGAGGATTATATTCCGAACAGTCTGATTTTTCTAATTTCTTTTTTGAATCCTCTTCCTTCTTCTTGATTTCTCCCAAATCCAATAGAACGGCATGCCGGCAACGTGTGCAACGGTACCAGGCTTTTTCAGGCTGATTCTCAACGGCGCCAACTAACTCCAGCTTGGCAACTCGTTCGCAGTGAGCGCAATAATGTGATAAACTTTTTCCCCGTGCCATGAGCAACCTCCATCTAGAAGAAAATCGAACCCTGAAATGTTAGATAGTTGCAAAGAAGGGTAAGATTGCAGCATAAAGACCTGATTCAATGTACCTGATTTGGTTCACTAAGTCAAGGTTGTGTTTCGCGCCGATTGTGGCTATATTCTGACAAGTAAAATAATTTTCGGGCCCTTAGCTCAGTTGGTTAGAGCAGCGGACTCATAATCCGCTGGTCGTAGGTTCGAGCCCTACAGGGCCCACTTAACACAACTTCTTCACAGAGTAGACTGAATTCGGAAGTTTTCGGGATTAGCCGTAGCAAAGCTCTCGCTTTTTTTCGACCTTCCTCTTGCCAGACCTCGATGTGTTCGACCCAGAGTCTGGCGAATGATTTGCGCTCCTCCATTGGCGCTGTTTTGAAGACTTGGTCGAACCTTAGTAGGAACGCAGCAACCATCTGCCCGACTTGCTTCGACGTTGGCATGGGGGAGGGTTTTTCCTTTGCGCCTGCCAGTTGTGCCCTCTTCTCAAGGTTCTTAAGCTCCATCTCTGCCTGCTGAATTGCCGGGATCAGTGATCCAACGTCTTGCGCCATCTGAATGGCTTTTACAAGGTTTTGGATTGCCACCTTCTTCTCGTCGATCTGTGCGTCCAACAATTTCAACTTTCGTGATTCTCGTGCCTTATCCCAATCGGCTGCCCTGGGGCTCCGAAGCCCAATAGTCTTCCCACAGATTTAATTTCCCGCCGTAATGTTGCAATTGCAACTAACGTTTGAAAAGCACGTAGCGGCACGCTCAATGCGTTTTCTTTTTTTGGTAAGAATGTGTGTCGCGTTTGTTAAGTGCCGTTTGCACCTGCCGTTACTCTTGCCCACTCCTTCAATGAAAAAAGAAGCAGAGGCATTTTGGTCATAGGGATCCCAAGCAGCCAATAGTCTCGCTTGGACAGGCTGAAGATTGTGCTCATCAACCAACAGTGCTGAAAGTTCCTCCCTTAACTGCTTGTCTTTGAGACGGCAGGCCTCCTTTCGTCTTGGGGTACGTGCTTCGAAATACTGGTGTCTGATCTTTGTAAGCTCAAGTTTTTTCTGTCGATCAACGGGTTAGTAAAAAGATTGGCGTTCTCGTTTTCCAAACCTATCAACGCATCGAGGGAACTTGCTTCACCTTTCCCTTGTTCATAGATTAGCAACGAAATCAACAACTGAATAATCATGCGTAGGCTAGCACAAAATAATATCGTACTACCAGTTACCGTATTTCTCATTGTTGCACTCAGTGCTCCTGCGCTGGTCATTCACCATGTACATCATATTAAAGTGGGTGAGCCCGAAGGTCATGAGAGCGCTACAGCCGGACCAAACGTCGATGCACCTGCTACCTTTCATGAAACACACATTGTATCGTTGCTGTCGGGAGATAGTTTCAACTTTTCGACCTACAAAAATGTAGTGCCGGCGCCCCACGAATTTATCGCAACATTGGCTGTTGTACCTGTATTTTCAAGCGCGGTTTCACCCTCTCACATCGTATCCAACCATTTAAGGACACCGTCTCGGTCTTCGCGGGATAGGTGCGCCCTTTTTTGTAGTTTCCTCATTTAGAATCCTCTTGGACGCTTGTCCTTAGACAAGCATCCGCTTTCATTTTCCGTTTCCATTTGATAATCAAAGCGTGCAGGTCCTTTGCTTAGGACTACGTGGGCTTTGGCACGAAGTCTATAACGGAACTTCATAATCAACAGAATAATCAAAAAGGGATAATACAATGAAACGTTTCGCAATTGCAATCACTGTTACACTAATCTATCTGCTTGGCTCACATGAAGGTCTTGCCCAGCATCAACATAATGACATGAAATCTGTGGGCAAGGACGGGAAGGCAGTCGTGAAAGCGAAAGCCGATACAATGAAGACGTCGCCCAGAGTAAATGCAAAAGTTGCCGCATCAATGAAAGACGTTGTCGACAATTATCTGCAACTAAAAAATGCTTTGGCGAGTGATAAAACAAATGAATCAGCCGCAGCCGGAACGGCCCTGGAAGCCGCGTTCAAGAAATTTGAAACGAAGGAGTTGACGTCCCAGCAAAGGAAGGTCTATGATGATGTCGAAGATGATGCGAGAGAACATGCAGAACACATCGGCGCGAATGCCGGCAATATTGCACATCAGCGGGAACATTTCGATATGCTCAGCAAGGACATATACGATCTGGTAAAAACATTTGGCAGCCCACAATTATTGTATAGGGATTTTTGTCCGATGTATAACGATAAAAAAGGCGCAATCTGGCTGAGTGAAAAGAAGGAAATAAAGAATCCTTACTACGGCAAAACGATGCTTACCTGCGGTTCAGTGAAAGAAGAAATTAAGTAATTCATGAAACGAGCAAAACAAATACTGTTCGTATTCCTGATTGTATTTATCGTCATCCAGTTTCTGCAGCCTGCCCGCAATCAAAGTGGGCAGGTATCGCAGACAGAATTTTCCAATACATACAGCATTCCGAATAATGTCCATACGCTTTTCAAGAATGCATGTTTCGATTGCCACAGCAACAACAGCTCGTATCCGTGGTATTTCAATATTCAACCGGTTGGATGGATACTGGCAAGAGATATTAAGAATGGGAAAGCGAAGCTCAACTTTAGCGAGATAGGATCTCTTTCCTCAAGACGGCAGATAAGCAAGTTACAGGAAGTTGAAAACAGAATTAAGGACGGCACAATGCCTTTGCCCGCGTATCAAGTCATGCATCCCAGTGCACGGCTGACTGAAGAAGAAAGGCGGTTACTCGTCGATTGGATTCAAAAAACAAAAGCTGAGAGAGTTCTAAAAAATAGCCAGTAAGACACTTTGCAAAAAGAACTTTGTTCGATTAATCAAAACCTATAAGGGAATACATCAAATGAGCGATCAACCAAATAAGATTAAAGCAACCGTCCTCAACCATGACGAGGAGCCAGGAGATGGTCACAACACCAAATTTGATTTAATCCGTCTCGCAGTTGTCGCAGTTGCATTAGCATTAAGTTGGTTTGGTGTATGGAAAAGCATTGCACCGTTTGATTTCATTGCACTTGCCATCACCATTATTGCCGGGTATCCGATGTATAAAGAGGCGTATGACAACATAAGAAGTAAGAGAATGACAATGGAACTTTCCATGTCAATCGCTGTCATTTCAACTTTATTCATACAACAATATTTCACAGGTGCAATTATTACATTCTTCGTTTTGTTTGCAGAGTTGCTTGAACATCTGACCGTTTCAAGAGGCAGAAGAGTAATTGAAAAATTAATAGCACTGCTACCCAATCAGGCAACAATCAGACGAGGAGATAAAGAAGTAGATATTAAAATCACTGAACTTGCCCATGATGAAATTATAATTATCAAACCCGGTTCAAAAATTCCTGTTGACGGAGAAGTTCTTAAAGGAAATTCTTTTGTTGATGAATCATCCATAACAGGAGAATCTTTACCCGTAGAAAAAACAGAAGCAAGTAAAGTTTTCGCTGGAACAATAAACCAGAATGGAGTTTTGGAAGTAAGAGCCAGCCGTGTTGGAAAAGATACGATGTTCGGGAAAATAATTGACATTATTGAACAGGCAGAAAAATCAAAAGCTCCAATTCAAAAAGTTGCCGATAAACTTGCTGGTCGCCTTGTATATCTTGCTTTTGGCGGTGCAATCATCACTTACTTTGTTACACACAGTTTTGTTTCCGCTATTGCTGCTTTAATAGTAGCAGGTGCGTGCGGAGTAGCCGCAGGAACACCGCTTGCAATTTTGGCGGGCATTGGGCGCACAGCCAAAGAAGGCATTATTGTTAAAGGTGGAGTTTTCATTGAACAGCTTAGTAAAGTTGATACGATTGTTTTTGATAAAACGGGAACACTCACATTCGGTAATCCCGAAGTAATGGAAATTCAAAACTTCAATGGTATCAGCAAAGAACAGGTTTTACAAATTGCTGCATGTGCCGAACAACATTCCGAACATCCGCTTGCAGAAGCAATTATGCGAAAAGCAAAAACAGAAAAAGCAACGTATGAATCTTACGCTGACATCAATTACCAACCGGGGTTTGGAATGGTTTGCAAACAAACAAACGGAAACGAAATTCTTGTTGGTAACGCTGCTCTCATGAAAACTAAATCAATTGACATAAATGATGATGTAGTAAACTATCTGAAAGACAGAAAAAATAAAGGAGAAACTACAATACTCGTCAGCAGCGGAAACCAAATTGCAGGAGCAATCAGCATTGCAGATAAGTTACGCAACGAAGCGACCCAAGCCGTGCAGGAAATAAAAAACTTCGGATGTCGTGTAATACTTCTTTCTGGCGATACCAATGCAACAGCAAAAGCAATAGGAGAAAAACTTCAAGTAGATGAAACCATCGGCGAAATGCTTCCGCATCAGAAATTAGAAAAGATTAAAGATCTGAATGCGAAAGGAAAAAAAGTTGCCATGATTGGCGATGGAATAAACGATGCACCTGCATTAGTTGAAGCATCCGTTGGCATTGCAATGGGGGGCGGAACAGAAATAGCATTGGAAAGTGCGGACATGGCACTCACCACAAACAACCTCATGAAAATTCCCGAAGCATTACGCATAAGCAAACAAGTGATGAATGTTATTCTATTTAATTTTTGGGGAACAGTTATCGTAGATTCAATCGGAGTAGGATTCGCAATTTTCGGTTATCTCTCACCTCTTGCAGCCGCCTTAATTCATGTCACTTCCGAATTAGCATTCATTCTTAATTCAGCACGATTATTCGGTAATTCTCAAAAAACATGAGCGCTATTCTGTGCGATACTACTTAACTAAAAGCACTAATAAAAAACAGGCGAAGTATTTATCCTTATCAATATAAAAAAGGAAAGATCATACTTGATAAAACAATATGGCAGATTTTAGAAAATGCTAACTGAGCCCCCACTCATAAGCAAACAGAACCATGGCGGTTTACAGTGTTTTCAGGTAAAGGATTGAAATATTTCGGACAGTTACAGGCAGAAAGTTATAATCCAAACGATGTGCTATTTAAATGGATTGATACAAACCATTACGTGCTTTTAAACAATTAGATTCATTGCATAATGTCATCTCAACCCAGAAAAATAATTTTCAAATGAAAAAGAAAATCATCGTAAGCATATTGCTGTTTGCAACTTCTCAAGTCTTTTCACAAGACATGAAGAATATGGACGGGATGAAAATGCCCGAAACCGCGCAAAAAGATTCCATCTATTACACGTGCGTAATGCACCCCGAAATACATGCTGTCAAACCCGGCAACTGTCCTAAGTGCGGGATGAAATTAATTAAGAAAAAAGTTGCAGCCACAAAAAAAGTTATTGAAGCAAAGAAAGAAATGGGCATGCCTTTGCGTAAGGACACCGCATTGCATCAACACATGCAAGACATGTCAACGGACAGCATGTCAAAAGAAATGAAAACAGAAATCAAAACAATAAAAAATAACGAACCGTCAAAAACGGTCCGTTACGATTTATATATTGCCGATACGACCGTAACATTCGGAGAAACAGCAACACGCGCTATTGCTGTAAATGGAATGATTCCGATGCCCACATTGACTTTTACAGAGGGCGACACAGCAGAAATATATGTACATAATAATCTGAACGAAGAGACATCCCTTCATTGGCATGGCCTCTTTCTGCCGAACCGGTACGATGGTGTGCCTAATCTTACGCAGATGCCTATCAAACCGCATACAACGCATTTGTATAAGTTCCCGATAGTTCAGCATGGGACTCATTGGTACCATAGCCATTCCCGGTTTCAGGAACAAATAGGCATGTATGGCGCTTTCATTATGAATAAAAGAAGGGAATGGAATATTCCTACGCTGCCTGTTGTATTGAGTGAATGGGCCGACATGAAACCTGAAGAAGTACATCGCAGTTTGAAAAGTGCCACCGATTGGTTCGCCATACAAAAAGGGACTACGCAAAGCTATGTGGAGGCGATAAAGAGTGGTCACTTCAAAACAAAGCTTGCCAATGAATGGAAACGGATGAACGCAATGGATGTAAGCGATGTGTATTATGATAACTTTTTGATAAACGGGAAAAACCAAAATGAGCAGCCCCAATTTAAGGCGGGTGATAAGGTAAGGCTGCGGATAGCAAACGGCGGCGCCTCCGATTATTTTTGGCTAACGTATTCGGGCGGTAAAATAACTGTAGTCGCCAGCGATGGCAATGATGTAGCACCGGTAGAAGTTGATAGGCTAATCATAGCCGTCTCAGAAACCTATGATGTTGTTGTAACAATTCCAGACAACCAGAGCTATGAATTCCTGGTAACACCGGAAGACCGCACCGGATCAGCTTCGTTATGGTTAGGGAGTGGAGAAAGAGTGCCGGCAACGAGGTTGCCAAAGTTGAAATATTTTGCCGGAATGGAAATGATGAACGACATGATGGATATGAATGGCGATATGATTGAAATGGAGGGGATGAAAATGCAGAACCAAGAG
>JBKJJX010000251.1:0-6504 GCA_046597825.1 Bacteroidota bacterium
CTGCCACTGCCGGCACCAACGGCATTCTCGAAGGTGTTATCAGGGACAAGAAGACCAACGAAAAACTCCCCGGCGTGAGTGTGCTGGTGGTTGGCACACAGCAAGGTTCAACGTCCGACGCAAACGGGTACTATCAGGTTCAGAATCTTCGTGCAGCAACGTATGAGATTCGATTCAGCCATGTTGGCTATCAGACTCTTCTCATCAAGAATGTTGTCATCAATCCCGATCTCCGGACGAAACTGAATCCGCAATTGGAGGCGGCTGATGTCCAAATGCAGGAGGTTATCGTTATCCAGGAGAAGCCTCTTATTCAACGCGACATCACAGGGACGACTTTCTCTTTCAACAGTGAGGATATGAAGCTTCTCCCCCTCACAAAAGTTACAGACGTTGTAACGTATAAAGCCGGCGTGACAGCCGAAGGTAATGTTCGCGGAGGAAAGACAACTGAAGTGATGTATCTGGTTGACGGTTTACCTGTGCAGGATGTGCTGACCGGCGGATTAAAAACCGATTTGCCGAATAGTTCCATCTCCGGTCTGAGTTTGTATACCGGCGGCTTTGAGCCCGAATATGGCAATGCCCTTTCCGGTGTTGTGAATATTGTAACCAAAACCGGTTCGGATGAACATCATTTTCTTGTGAAGGGCGCAAAGGATAATTTGTTTGGAGGCAAACAAGTGAGCAAGACAAACGAAGTGGAGTTGTCTGCTTCGGGTCCTGTTCTCGAAGATAAGTTGTTTTATTTTTTCTCCGGCAGCGGAGTTTTTTCTGACACACGCTGGTGGCAGGATTTTCACTATTTCTTCAAGGGCCCGAACGAAAAAACCTGGAGCGGGTTCGGCAAGCTGGATTATATTGTCTCGCCGAATATCCGTCTGGGTGTTCAGGTGCTTTTCTCCGACCGCGATTGGCGTGACTATGAATTCAACTGGCGGTTCAATCTGGCGGGAATACCGCCGCAGCACCGCACCTCATATCGGGCAGCAGCAATTCTCTCGCACACGGTTTCGGATAATTTCTACTACACCGCAAGCCTCAGCAGGTTTTCATTGAAGGCGAGAATCGGTGAAGGGGCAAAGGAAAATATTCCCGTTGATGATCCCTACCAATACGATTTTTTCCTCCAGTATATAGTTGACGGACAGCGGGCATGGTGGAGCAGAACGACGCAGGAAAATTACACTGCAAAAATCGATGCCGCCTACAAAGGCGGCGACCATCTGTTAAAAGTTGGCGGCGAGATGAATTTCTATAACGTCAACTCGGACATTGTGAAGTATGAACCGCGCAAAACATTTTTCGGCAAGCCGCTGGTCAACGAGCCGCAGTTGAATTTCAGTTCGGCGTACAATTACAAACCAAAAACCGGAGCGTTCTACATTCAGGATAAGTACGACGTTCCACAGAGCGGCATTCTTCTCAACTTTGGCGTACGGTATGATTTTCTCAATCCCACCGCAAGCAGGCCGGCAATTGAGGCAATACCTGCAAGCGACACAGCCTTTACGTTCAACATCAAACAGGATGTGCCCGCAAAACTCAAACAGCAGTTCAGTCCGAGAATAGGCGCCGCGACGCAACTTTCGGAAAACGGCTATCTCTTTCTCAACATTGGCTGGTATTTCCAGTATCCTCTCTTTGATTATCTCTACAGCGGACTTGACCGCGTCTCGATTGCAAAGGGCTTAAGCGCTGTCACGGGTAATCCCGACCTCGAACCCGAACGGACGAAGTCGTACGAATTGAGCGTGAAGTACAGTTTTAAGCACAATATTGTCGGCTCGATAACGTATTTCAAAAAGCAGACAACGAATCTGATTGATACGAAAACATTTATTCCCGGCGACAGCAAACTTGCCGGCAGTTACGGTTTTGCTGAATACGTGAACACTCCGTACGCGGATGCATCCGGTTTCGAAATCATTATCAGCCGCGACCGCGGGGATTGGGTGACCGGAGAAGTGTCGTACACATATATGACTGCGGAAGGAGTGAGCGGAAGCGCAGATGACGGATTCTATATTGCGCAATTCGGACTTCCCCCGGCTACGAGGGTGTATCCGTTGAGCTGGGACCAGCGGCACACGTTAAAGGCGACAACCACACTCACGATGCCGTGGGATCTGGGCCTGAATTTGTTTGCGCAATATCATTCGGGCCGCCCTTATACAAACTACCCGACTGCCACAGGATTCGAGCCGGTAAACCAAAAGGCGTTTTCTCAAAACAACGACCGCATGCCGAGATACTTCAATCTGGATTTTCGTGCGACACAGCGACTCAAGTTTGATTGGTGGCCGACTTCGCTCATCAGCATCTATGTCGATGTGCGAAACGTGTTTGATGAAAACAATGTGAAGTGGATTGACTCCAATGGACGCATCGGCGGCGAGCTGAGTGATCCGGGCGGATATTTCATAGGAAGAAGAACGACGGTGGGGCTACAGGTTGATTTCTAGAAATGTATGTGGCGGATTGTTCATCCTTCTTGCATGTTGTGCTTTGAGCTGCGACGAGACATTTCCTGCACGGATTGAGCCGGCAAAATTTATGAAAGCATGGGTGCGCTCCCAGCCCAACGCAATTGTGAATGTCTTTATCGATTCCACCATTGCCGGTTATCCGATTACTATCAATGGTTCTTCAGGGAGCCTCGAGCTTGCGTTGCGCAGCTTCTTCAATGAAGTTCTGGAGGACAAGCCTTTCATCAAAGGCAAGATTGACGTTTGGCTTACGAGCCAGCCAACGATCAGGACGAGCGTGACATTCACGGAAGTGAACGTGGATTATCCGTACATCGAACCGAACGGCTATCTGACAATCATTCCCGGCGATTCAGTTACGATGTCGAAGCAATGGAGTCATGTAGCGGACAACGGGAGAGCGTTTTGGAATTACGTGCAGCTGCGCGGAAGGATAGATGGCAGCCAGCGTTTCTATTTTGAATCAGCGCCGGTACGGCTTACGGCAGTCGCGACTGTTCAGGCGTTTGAAAATGTTCCCGCTGAAAAAACCGATCCGTATGAATTCTCTCTTATCTACAATATCTATGTTCGTTACCCGCCGTAGGGATAGATTGAACTGACGTCGCGTTCTTCCTCTACAATCCGTTTAGATTTTCCACTCCCTGTATGATCACCAACTTCAGTGTCTTTGCCGCATTCAGATCAGGCATGTCGATGTAGGCGATGTAAATACCGCTGGCGACCTGCAGACCATTTTCGTTCTTTAATTGCCATTCTACAAATTGCGAGCCGCCTTCTCCATCATTCTTGATTATCGTCTTCACAAGATTCCCTGCCAGATTAAATATCCTGATCGAAGCATTTCCAGGCAGATGGGAAAACATAACTCTGTGACGGGCCAATCCGGTTGGTGAGTATGCTTCGCCATAGTAAGGATTCGGAAACACATTGATCTTGCTGATATCAGCCCGAATCGATTTTGCGTCGCTGGCACCGGGTTTCTGCGGAATAATTTCTTTGATGTCGCCCTGTCTGATTTCATGGAATTTGATGAACCGGATAATCGTCCCGACGGGGGGAGGCAGGCCGTCGTTATCTTTATCCGCAATCTGAATTCCCCACATTGCATTTCCCTGCTCGTCCGGACTCTGCGATGAGCGGAACACATCGAGTCTGCGGGCATAGACGCCGGCAGAATCTCCGCCGGAAACAGGATACGGCGTGTCGGTAATATGAATCGGCTCAAAAACTTTGAACAGCGTATCGCCATAGAAAACGCCGTTGGGCGTAACGTTCCACATTGTCGGCGTGTTACCGGAGTCGCGGAAGGAAGGAATCACCTGCACCGGAACATCGGCAGAACTTCTTCCGATATCCCACACAGAGAACGGAACTTTAATCGCATCCGACTGACCTGCAAGAATCAGCATCCGCACGGCATAGCTGCCTCTTCCATCGAACCTGATTTCATAATCGCGCTGCGTTGTTCCGAGTCCGTTCAGTGAGCGCAGTGTGCGCCGGGCGCTCAACACAGTCCAGCTTGGATTAGGATTCGTTGGTCCATACGCGTCGGCACCGTTTTGATCAGTCAGCGCACGAAGTCCGACCGGTGGAATACTCACCGTGAGATCGAAGCCGCCATCAGCAACATGATAGGGACGTAGTCCGCTCAAATCAGTAATGTTGGAGTAAAGCCTTTTTCCGGTGGATGCATTTGTGAGAGTCCACTTGTATGTTTTGTTCGATGTTGTCGTGTCGAACTTGAGATGATACGATGCGCCCGATTGTCCCCGCGGATTGTAAATGACAGGTACGACCACGGCATCACTGCTTCCTACCAGCGACCGCACGGCAATGGTGTCTCCAACAGAGTAAGGGTATCCGATTCCCGGCCGGGTGGATTCCGGCACACCGCGAACAATCACGGGAGCGCTTTCGGCACTCCGGACGGTCGTTGTTACATCAGGAGTATAGTTGTATGATGTCACGGCAAAGTAATAATTCTGTCCGTTTACGAGCGGTCTGTTCCACAACTGGTCGCGGGAAATCAAAAAACTCCGCTGAATGCCACTGTCCGTTCCATACTGAACGGGCCGCAAATAAATCTCTCCCGCTTGCACATCGAATTCTTCCTGCGAGATAGTTCTGATTCCATTGATGAGATCGAACGTAGCAATCTTTGTCGCGTTCGTCAGATCGGTTGCGCCATCCGGCACCTGATACACATTGTATCCTTCGAAACTGTAATTGCCGAAGAGAACCGGAGACTCCGTTTGCGCGACACTCAGCGAATCTAATCCCCATTCCAAAAGAATTTGTCCGTCCATCGCAAACGCTTTTACATTCGGTGCTGTAGGTGCTTTCGGTTGTTTGAACGCGTTGTTGTATGCAACTTGCGCAACCTTGTCGTTGTACTTCATAACCTTGATGCTTGCGATGTTGTCCGTTCCCAAGCCTCCGACAACTGCAAAGACAACCTCTTGTGTATCGCCCACAGCCATTGCAAACGGACCGGACGACATGATAAAGCCCCTGTCGCCGGCAACGAGCGGCGTGCCATCCAGCCAACCATAATGCAGAACGGGATCTCCGCTTGACCAGAAGCGGGAACCGGTTAATGTTGTTGGATTGATGAGAAGCGGCGGATCAGTAGGAGAAAAGGCAGAAGGCGGAAATCCGCGCAACGTTTGATACCAGCCAACAGCTTGTGTGTTTCCGGATAAGGGAGCAGAAGCGCGGGATCCGTATCGATTCTGTCGATCGAAAAATACGAACGAAGTCATGGGCAAGTTGATATAACCCGGGCCTCTTGATTTCAAATCGACGATAGCGTAATCCGATGCATCATCGATGCCATTGCGATTAAGGTCCTGGCCGGCGATGCCTCGCACCGTCGGACCTTGCATCAGGTCATACCCAATGGCAGGAGGGGGAATTTGAATAGCGCTATACAGCCGGTCATACGCGGTTGCATTGTACACGAACCCAAGATTAAGCAGTGTGTCGCACCCGGCAAAATCATCCAACGCATCGCCAATGTCCGGATCTGACGCGTGGCCAATGTAAAGACTGTCGATCGTTGCGTTCGCGGGAGTGAACGATGATCCCTTGTAGATGAGACGGGATCGTTTGTAAATAACATTTCCCTTCGCGCCGGACTGATTGTACGCCCAAATCGTTCCTTGTACTTCCATCCCGACCGGCTGAGAGGAAAATATTTTTTGTCCGCCAATATCGTTCGCCACATACCACAGTACCATATCTGCGTCCGCGTAGCCGGGTGTTTCGCCATCAAGCACTCCGTTACGATTCACATCCTCCCCCGGATCGAGATACGCATTGTGGTTTACATCTTCTCCCCAATCCAACACGTTGTTATTGGCGCCCACGAGGTGCCTGTTCGCATCGAGATATCCGACGTCGTAAAACGGAGCGCCGGATTGCCAGGGCCATGTCGCCCAATCTTTTGCATACGCAGCACGCAATGTTGTGAGGTCCGAGTTTGTCACGGCTGTCGGCGCTTTTCCATATGTCTCTGCCGCGTCCTGCCGAAGGTCGGTCTTTCTGAAGTCCGGACGGATGCGATACATGCGCACGGTGCTATCACTTGTGCTTTGAATGGTGCCCGTACGTATTCCCAGAATGGCGCCATTCGACAGACTGCTTGAGTTATATCCGCCGCCTACACGCAACACCGGAGTACGGCCGTCGTGGGCTCTTCCTCCCCACAGTAATCCTGCGCCGAAGATGGCTGTTGTTCCGTTTAATCGCGGATACAACAGTCCCCGGGTTGAGAGAAACGGAGTTGCACGAGTTTCCTGCAAACCATTTGCATTGTACCCTGCAAACATCTGATTGATGTTCATTGGAAGCGATTGCGGCGCCACTGCTGCTTCATCCTGTACAGACGTGGGATAAGTTTTTTCCTGTGAGAGAAGATAAAACGGAATCACAGCCAAAACGAGAGAGCTCAGGACAAAGAACAAGTGTTTCATCGTGGAGTCGATTGGGTTACAGGAATGAATTCGATTTG
>JBKJJX010000263.1:0-13640 GCA_046597825.1 Bacteroidota bacterium
GACGCATGGCTGATACTTGGTATCGGGCTTTTGTGCTTTGTCGTGCTGGAAGTCCTGCTCACCTTCTTTGTGGTCGATCACTTCACTCCCCCCGACCCGCGCAACCCCGACGTGAGAGCCAATGCGGATGCGTACAAAAATGTTTCGTGGGGCGAAGAGTATTTCAGGGAATTCAACGAGAGCTTCAATGCGCGGTGGGAGCCGTACGTTTACTGGCGGCGCAAACCATACAACGGGAAGTACATAACAATAGACTCGTCATGCCGGCGGCTTACGCCGGGCGCTGTATTGGGATCTTTGCCGCGGGTGTTCATGTTCGGCGGTTCGACGATGTGGGGAACGGGCGCGAGGGACTCGTTTACAGTTCCGGCTATTCTTGGAACTGATTTACGCCGCAAAGGAATAGATGTCGAAGTAACCAACTTCGGCGAGTCGGGATACGTTACCACGCAGGAAGTGATTGTGTTGATGCGTGAATTGCAGAAGGGAAATATTCCGGACCTCGTTGTCTTCTATGACGGGATCAACGATACATATTCCGCATATCAGCAGGGAGTTCCGGGACTTGCGCAGAATGAATCGAACCGCGCTCAGGAGTTTAACATGCTGCGACGGTTGCCTGAACTCAGAGGAATGGTGTTGAAGGATGCTGTAAAGAACCTTGCAACAGTCAGGCTTGCAAAATATTGGCTCGGCATCAAAGAGCCGGAAAACAAACCTGAGTTCAACCTCCGGGTTGCAGAAGAAGCCGTTGATCTCTATCGGAAAAACATGGAGCTTGTCAAAGCGCTCGCGGCATTATACAAATTCCAATATCAATTCTACTGGCAGCCGACATTGTTCGGCAAGAAGAACCGGAGCGCGTACGAGAAAGCAGAGTACAACGACCAGAAGTATCTGGAGAAAGCATATCAAGAGACGTACAGAATTGTTCGGGAAAAAACCAGCCGTCTCAGCGACAAATCTTTCCACGACATCAGCGATATTTTTCAGAATGAAGAAGAGCCGGTCTTCATCGATTGGATGCATTTGAGTGAAAAGGGAAATGCTGCGATTGCCGGGGCGATGGTGGAGGAAATCACATTGCTTCTCCGGACGACTGAGGGAAAAGGCAACTAGACGCGATCAAACTGTTTCACTGCAAGCTTGAGTTGAGTTGATTTACTTTTAGATGTAGCATTCTCTAAAAATAAATTTCCGGCCTGCACGGAATATTAGCGCCTGATATCACGCCGATTGAGGTTAGGTATCCGGCAGAAAGAGTTGCAGGATAATCAATAGTTAGGGCGCAAAAATCAGTGAGGCAGAAATGAATGGATCTTCAAATTTTTTCTCCGACCCCAAGGTTATTTTATCCTTGTTTGCATTATTGATTTCTATTTTAGGTTTTGTTTGGACGCTTGCAAACCAATGGGAACAAAATCGTCGTTGGGATAGCTTAAATGCTGCAAATATTGTTGTTAAAGAAGTAAAAATGATTAAATGGAAAGAATTGACTAAAGATGAAGCAATGAAAACGAATTGGGGTTATGATCCTTCAATTTATTCTTCGGGCGAGACCTTCAATTATTTTCAAATTCCCTATCATCTCGTCGCAAGTGATTTAACAACTAAAGAGAGAGTTGCAGGTGTCAATCCAGCATTTACATTACAAGAAGTGGAGGAGGAACTAAAAAGGATGGGTTACAAAAGTAAAGTAATTATTACTAGACTTTTCAGACCAAGATTTATCTTAGAGAACACAGGTAAAACCGATGCAAATGATCTTTCAATTGAAATATATGCTAAACTACCAAACGAAGATTGGCGCAGTGCCTTTAAGTCAAACACATTAATAAAATTAGCTGGCTCACAAACTAGCACTGTAACATTTGATATCGAACTCCCTATTGAAGGACAACTACCTTCTGCGTTGAATTTTAAAGTCGAGCTCAGTTTTAAAGATATACATAACAATGTCATCAAAAGAGAAACCAAAGCAAAGTGGACTACGAGCGATAATTTTTGGTCGTATGGTGAACAGTAGAGTTTATGATGGTCAAATACAGTTTGCGCCCACTTCGCCAATACGTAGTGCTGGTCAAAAAATGTTCTTTAACTCGGCTGTCACGGTAGCTTGCTCAACCGAGGCACCGTGACAGCATAGCAACCTTCACACCACCACTGCTCCCCATATCGTCACGGCGCTTATATCGTTCTTCGTTGCTCTACGAGGCGTAGGCCGTGACGACCAATGCTCTCTCTGAAAATCCCGGGAACAGATTTTTCCCTCTTTCTATCCTGCTTAAGAACATTTTTAGCCCGCTTCGAACTTAATCCCCCCAACGGGTGTTAACCTATATAGAGAAGATCGAATAGTTACTTCTCCGAATAAACAACACTTTTTCTTACCACAAACAGAAAGGCGCTTATGAAGTCAACGCAATTGTTCATCGTTGCCATCGTTTTGATGGGTGCGGTTATCGGCGGATGCAAGAAGGATGATCCGGCAAGTGCAGAGGGACAATCAACGACGTATGCGGGAACATTTGCTAATGGAACCGAAAGCGGATCGATGACCTACAGCGCAGCAGCTGGAAAAACTTCCTCCACAGACGGTGCGGTCACAGGATCAATCAAGTTGGTAAGCCCGACCACGGCAACCATTACGGTGAGCGGTACATTCACCGGCACAACTCTCACGATTACGGGTGGTGGCTACACGTTCACCGGAACTCTCTCCGGTTCGACAATTTCAGGATCGTACACGGGGCCGAATGGACCGGGAAGCTTTACGACGCAGGTCTCAACGAACAGCTCTGCTAAAATCTATGTCGGGACGTACACGACGCAGGTTACCGGACGTGTGAATGGAACATTCAATATGGTTATCAACGGAAGCGTTGTCACCGGTATCGTTGGCTCGTCAACCGGGTCGGGACAGTTTGGCGGTACACTATCCGGTACGGCAATCACGATTTTCAATCCGGCAGCTCCGACAGTAACAATTGCCACGGGCGTTGTTGCAGGAACCACGGTGAGCGGCACGTACGATGATCGCCAGGGTGACCATGGTGTTTGGTCAGGAACTCAAGTTCAGTAGATGCTGACTTCAGATTACTCAAAGCCCGGCAACTTTTGTCGGGCTTTTTGTTGGCCGGAACTACAGGTTGACACTTCAACGTCGCTTGCGTAAATTTCCGCGGAACATTCACTTCCACATCCAACCTTGAAACTATGAAACACAAGAACTTTATCGTTCCTTCGAAAAAAAAGATCCGGCTTGCTGATTACGATCCGGCGTATACCGGAAAATATTCCGACCATGAGGAAACGGACGACAAACTGCAGAAGGACCTGGGTGAGCTCTGGCAGTTGCAGAATACATTGTATGCGCAGGACACATACGCGCTGCTCGTAATTTTTCAGGCAATGGACGCGGCAGGGAAAGACGGGGCTGTTAAACATGTGATGAGCGGTGTTAACCCCCAGGGATGCCAGGTCTTCAGTTTCAAAGCGCCGTCATCCGAAGAGCTCGACCATGATTACATGTGGCGCGCGATGAAAGCACTGCCCGAGCGCGGCCGCATTGGAATTTTCAACAGATCGTATTACGAAGAAGCACTAGTCGTGCGCGTGCATCCCGAAATCCTCGCAGCGCAGCGGCTGCCGGCAAAAGAAAAGAACAAGAAAAAACTCTGGCGTAAACGGTTTGAAGATATCAACAATGTCGAACGCTATCTCTCCCGCAACGGTATTGTCATCTTGAAATTTTTTCTGAACGTGTCGAAGGAGGAGCAGAAGAAGCGGTTCTTGGAGCGGATCGACACACAGGAAAAGAACTGGAAATTCTCCGCCGGCGATGTGAAAGAGCGGGCGCATTGGGATGAGTACATGCAGGCGTACGAGGATGTCTTTAACCACACCAGCACGCCATGGGCACCATGGTACATTATTCCGGCGGATAATAAATGGTTCACGCGCACGGCTGTTGCGGATATCATCGTCTCAAAACTGAAGTCGCTTGACCTGAAATACCCGACGCTCTCGAAGGAAAAAATGGAGGAGTTGTTGAAAGCGAAGGAGATGTTGGAGAATGTGTTGTAATCAATCGGGACACAGAAAGCGCGTCATCCTTCCACTCCGTAGTCGATATCGAATCGACACTGCGCTCAGTGACGTTGTGTTCGTGGCCGCCATTATCTTCTCTTGCTCGTACTTCCGCCAAAAATTGAACCCAGAATTCCTCTCGTTATTTCCCGCGTAACCTGACGCCCGAGCTGGCTACCCGCAGCGCGCATGGCACTTTTAGCAACCATCTCGAACATATTCGGTTGCTGCCTTCCTTTCGGGGCTGGCTCAGCATTCTGATTTCCAACCACGGTAGTTGGAGGCTCGGTCTCTACGCGTGCAGTGAGTTTTTCGTAAGCGGATTCCCGGTCAATGGCTTTCTCATAATGTCCTGCCACAAGCGATGACTGCATGAGGCTCCTGCGTTGATCGGCGGTAATGGGTCCGATATGACTGTGCGGCGGAAGAATAAACGCCCGGTCGACAATACCGGGAGTTCCTTTCTCATCGAGGAATGAAACCAGTGCTTCGCCGACTCCCAATTCCATAATTTCTTTTTCGACGTTTAATTTCGGATTGGCGCGGAATGTTTCCGCTGCGGACTTTACGGCTTTCTGGTCACGGGGAGTGAAGGCACGCAGTGCATGCTGAACGCGATTGCCCAATTGCCCGAGCACGATATCGGGAACATCCAGCGGGTTCTGACTGATAAAGTACACGCCGACACCTTTCGAGCGGACAAGGCGGACAACCTGCTCTATCTTTTGCAGTAACTGTGCCGGCGCATCGGCGAACAGCAAATGCGCTTCATCGAAAAAGAAAACAAGCTTCGGCTTCTCAAGATCGCCGACTTCGGGCAGACGCTCGAACAGTTCCGACAACAGCCACAAAAGAAACGTTGCGTACAGCATTGGTGAAAGAAGAAGTTTGTCGGCGGCGAGAATGTTGACAACGCCGCGCCCGCTGCTGTCCGTCTGCATAAAGTCCTCAAGATCAAGCGCGGGTTCGCCGAAGAATTTCTCCCCGCCCTGCTGTTCGAGCTGGAGCAACCCGCGCTGGATTGCGCCGATGCTTGCAGTAGAAACGTTTCCATATGCGGTTTTGTACTGCGCTGCGTTATCGCCAACGTGCTGCAACATTGCACGCAAATCTTTCAGGTCGAGAAGAAGCAATCCGTTGTCGTCGGCAATCTTGAACACCATGTTGAGGACGCCGCCCTGCGTGTCGTTCAGGTTGAGCAGTCGCTCCAGCAGCAGCGGACCCATTTCCGAAACCGTCGCCCGCACGGGATGACCTTGCTCGCCGAAGACATCCCAGAATGTCACAGGCGATTCTTTCAACGCAAAGTCGTTTAGTGCAAGCTGCTGAACTCTCGCATCAACTTTCGGGTTGCCGCCGCCCTTCTGACTGATGCCGGAAAGATCGCCCTTCACATCCGCCATAAACACGGGAACGCCGATGCTGCTCAGGTTTTCCGCAATAACCTGAAGCGTTACAGTTTTACCGGTTCCCGTTGCACCGGCAATCAGACCGTGACGGTTTGCCATTTTGGGGAGAAGAAATATTTCGCTGCTGCCTTTTGCGATAAGTAGCGGGTCTGCCATGGGAGTTCCGATTTATTGATTATTGATTGGTGTTTTGCGGTTTTGCATTTGACCTGATAACCCTCACCCTAATTTTCGTAGGGATTAGGAATCGAGCGTAACGACCGGGATCAATCCAACACTAAACTTTTCAAGATTGCCGCTGCCAATATTCTGTACCTCTTCGCGGGCAACGTTGATTGCGTTAAGAAGCTCCGCAACATCAACACGAAGAAATTTCGACGGAAACAGTTTCAGTTTTTCTTCCGCCTTGTCAAAATTCTTCATCATCCCCCCATAACGATTCTTTACGAGAAGAAGATGATACGCGGCTGCGAGCTGAACAATCCCCTGGAAAAAAATCCTGCTTTCCTCCGGCCTTCGCTTCCAGACATTTTCCCATGCCTCGTGCGCATGCCAGAATTGTTTCTCGTTAAACAGCCGCCAACCTTCCTCGTAGTCTTTCCAATCCTCAGCAAACATATCGGGCTCGGAGATCCGCACCGGGTCGATTTCAGAAACAGATTTCTTTCTAAACATCCTGCATTATCTCACGCCTTACTCTTCATCTTCTCATACAACTCCCGCTCGCCCAGCACAACAGGGATTTGATGTTTCTCCGCTTCCTCCCTGTCCTGTGCTGCAAGCACGGAAAATTCCTTCGCTCCTTTGTGCGTGTACACTTCAGCTACAGGATTGTAAATACAGTCGAGGATTTGCTGCGCGATGTTTTCCGGTGGCAATACTCCTTCAATCGGCGGAAGTTGGACGCCGCGTTCTTCAGCAATTCGTTTTATGATCGGGCCGGCCTCGGAGAACATGGGAAGCATCGCGCCGCCCTCGGTGACGCTTGCCCAATCCGTGAGCACGCCGTTTGGACACACAACTGACGCGTGAATATTTGTCTCTGCCAGTTCAAGACGCAGCGCATGCGTGAACCCGACGCATGCATGTTTCGCCGCGACGTACGCAGAGTTGTAGGGATAGCCGAGCTTCCCGGCCATGCTTGCAACGTTGATGATATGTCCGGCCCCTTGCTCTTTCATATACTTCAGCACAGGGCGGACGGTGTACCACAAGGAGTAGACGTTCAGTTTGAACATGGATTGAATCATCTCGTCCGTCGTGTCCTCGACGCTTGCGAAATGTCCGCGTCCGGCGTTGTTGACCAATATGTCGACGTGCTTATGATCTTTTACGGTTTGGTGTACAAGATTCTCCGCTTCGGCTTTCACAGTCACGTCGCAGGGATGAACGATAGCGTTGCCGCCGGAGGCTTTTATTTTCTGTGCGAGATCATACAGCTTATCGACGCGTCGCGCTGCGAGGATAACAATTGCTCCTTCTTTGGCAAGCAACTCAGCAAGTGCCGCGCCAATGCCTGAAGAAGCGCCGGTAACGATTGAGATTTTGTTGTTGAGCATAAGGATCAATGAGGTAGGAAAAAAAGAAGTGACCGGTATCGATCACTTCTTTCAACGATTAGCTTCCAAACATTCCACCGATTTTATCTTTGAGTCCGCCGGCAAGATCAGCCGCAGAACCGGAGCCGCCTTTGAGAAATGATTCGACCTGACTCCCGATCCCTGCAGGCATTTTTTCCTTCAGGATGGAGACGATTGTATCGACTGCGATCTTTGACTGAGCTTCCGAAATTCCGGTTTTCTCAGAAACCATCTTGATAATATTTTCCATTCGACCTCCGCTAAATGTAGAGTGAGTTGTTGCTGCCGGATAACATGTCCATATTAAAAACGAAGTTCAATAGGTTTCACACATTCTGTTTGAGCCAATCATGACCCGCCGAATCTCCGGAAACAAAACCCGTTGAAAATGCTGCCTGCAAATTATAACCGCCAACGGGGCCTGCGATATCCAATATCTCCCCGCACACATACAACCCCTTGGCCTTTCGCGAGCGCATGCTTTTGGGATCGACTTCCGTAAGCGCAACGCCCCCGGCGGTGACTTCTCCCCGTTCGATGTCGATGCGCGAGACTTCGCCGAGACTCCATGATTTCAACAGCTGCACAATTGTTCTTCGTTCCTCACGGGTTAGTATGTGGCCCCGTTTTGTTGGATCAATCCCGATGGAATTCAGAACGTCCGGAACGATGCGGTTCGGCAGCCACGCATCGAGGATCGTTGCAATCATTTTGTCGCGTTGCGAAAGTATGACAGAATTCAGCTCATCGTCCAATACTTGAAACTCCTTGCCGGGGAAAAAATCGAATCTAAGATCCACCGGTTGAGACTGCATTGCTTCTGCCGCGATGCGGCTGACTTCCAACGCTGCGGGACCGGAAATTCCCTCATGCGTAAACAAAATATCATCATCCCATTCAAACAATTTTTTCTGACCGCTGAAAACCATCAATCGCCCATCGCGCAGCGCGATGCCACGCCAGCTCGCACGCAATGAAGGCTTCACGCCAATCGGCGCCAATGCCGGTCGGACGGGAACTATCGTATGTCCGAGTTGTCGCGCCCAGAGGAATCCGTCGCCTGTCGTTCCGGTTTTTGGATAGGACGCTCCTCCCGTTGCAAGTATAACGTGCGAGGATCGGATTTCACCGTTCTCAAAGCCCACACCGCAAACCTTTCCATCTTCAAAAAGTATTTTCCGTACCCGCGAATTCAGCTTTACTTCAACACCGGTCGCGTCAAGATACTCCGCCAGCGCATTCACAACATCATCCGCATTGCCACTGACGGGAAAGACTCTCCCGTTGGGCCGCACGAATGTTTTCACGCCGCGTTCTTCGATCATGCGCACAACATCGTCGTTGGAGAATTTGTAGAAGGATGGTTTGAGGAACCGGGCTTCCTTTTCAATAAACGCCGCGAGCACATCCTCCATCGGTCCGGCGTGCGTGATATTGCATTTGCCACCGCCGGAGATGAGCAACTTGATGCCGGGTTTCTTGTTTCGCTCGATGAGAATAACTTCAGCACCCAACGATGCAGCTTTCCACGCGGCAATAATTCCTGCCGCTCCTCCGCCGATCACGAGAATTGGTTTGCGCTGATTCATGAATCAAATTACGCAAGACGAGGATGAAGTACAAAAACCCATTTGTGAAAGAGTAGTGGAATCATTCTTCAAATTCGTTATCTTCTTTTGTACTCAACTCTGCTTTGGCGCAACCTCATTTGTCTTCGACCAGACAAGGAACACAACGTGATTGACAATAGAATAACTCAATTTATTTCTGCCGCTGAAAAGCATATCGAATCCCAACACTATTCTCTCGCGCTCGAACAATTGGCCGCAGCGGAACAAATCGAACCGGACAATAAATCGATCAAGATGATCCGTGATCTTGTGCGGTCGCTGCAGGCAGATTACCCAAACCGGACTCAATCGTCGCGTTTTCTTTCCGTGACCATCGACCCTAAATCCGCCACTGGAATCAAGCAGGATACCGGCGGCGCCCCGGACGTTCAACGACGGATCAAAAGCCTCACGAGTTCTGCACAATATTTTCTTACGCGCGGCGCTGTGGACAATGCATTCGAATCCTTGATGCGCGCGTATTTGCTGAATCCTGTCGCACCGGAAGTCCTTGCGTGTGAAAAATCCGTTCTCCCTGCATGGCAAACCTTGCACGGCAGCTCACCGGCTGATGCAAAGCGGGAATGGAAACCCGATCTTATTCCCCACACCGCGAACACTCCCAGTTCGTTGTTCGAACGACTCAAGTCAGGGAAACTTTTCCGTTAGACTCGTTTCTCTCTTCATCCCGCCCGATTAATTTCGAATTGTCTTTGTTCCTGCGGCAACAATGCGTATGCTATTGCAGCTTTATTGTTGATTACGGCTTGCCTTCGATTCCCACCAATCGCCTCTCGCCCTTCAGCTCTACTAAATAGTACCTCAACCAACACATTGATACGATATCCGATAACGGAATAATTCTGGTTAAAGAAATCTGTCTTGACACAATAGTATAGTTGAACCGGTGTCAGCATGTTGCTGACATTTTTATTTCACTCTTAAGGAACAAACAATGATACGAATGAAACGATTGCCCCTGTTTATTTTTCTCGCGATAGGATTTTTGCATCAAGGAGTATTTGCACAGTGGGTTCAGACGGGAGGCGCAAACGGCGGCAGCATAGGTGCATTGTCTATAAACGGAAATACCGTTTTTGCAGGATCGAACGACGGCGGACTTTTCCGCTCGACTGATAACGGGACCACATGGAAAGTTGTACTCTCAGGATTTTCAAGTAACGCCGCCGGTTCTGTTGTTGCGAGCGGTGCGCGCACATTTGCCGCCACAAGCGACGGGGTATTTCTTTCAACTAACGACGGGATATCGTGGACTCGGGTCAATTCATTGATTCTCAATACCATCGTTGTAAAAGATACTTTGCTCTTCGGGGGTAATGCCGGTGGAATGTATCGTTCAACGGACAATGGTTCAAACTGGACGCCTGTCAACACGGGCCTCACGAGCAGCTTTATCGGCACGCTGACAATGAGCGGAACAACACTTATTGCAGGAACAACTGCCGGGGTCTTTCGATCAACCAACAACGGCAGCAATTGGATTCCTCCGAGTTCCGGATTGACAAGCGGTTGGGTTCGCGCACTTATTGTGAATGGCGCCAACACATTTGCCGGAACGAACGCCGCAGGTGTTTTTATTTCTACTAACAGCGGAGCAAACTGGACGGCGGTCAACTCCGGTTTGCCGAATGTTGCTGTGGGGGTACTCGCTTCCAGCAACGGAACAAATATTTACTCATCGATCGACGGAATCGGCGTGTACGTCTCGACCAATAGCGGCACAAGCTGGACAGTTGTCAATACCGGTTTGACAAACAAAAGAGTTCAGGCTCTCGCTGCAAGCGGCGGAAACGTTTTTGCCGGAACAATTTTTGGCGGCGGAGTTTTTGCTTCAACGAACAGCGGAGCGAACTGGAATGCAAGCAATAACGGATTGACAAATACGAATTCGTATGCACTTGCTACAAGCGGCGCAAATTTCTTCACGGGAACACTTGACCATGGCATGTTCCTTACGACGAACAGCGGCACAAGCTGGGCAAGCGTGAACACCGGCCTGACGAATCCAAAAGTGCTTGGCATCCTCGCAAACGGGACGAACCTCTTTGCGGCTACCGACGGCGGCGTTTTTCTTTCTACGAATAATGGTACGAACTGGACGGCTGCAAGCAACGGCTTAACAAACCCATTCGCTCATGCGTTTTTGTTGGATGGAACAAACATTCTGGTTGCAACTTCGGGCGGCGGCGTGTTTCGCACGACAAATAACGGCGCAAACTGGACCGAAGCGAATACCGGATTGACACAGCCATATGTTCCTGCCTTGTTGAAGAGTGGAACAAATATTTTTGCGGGAACAGGCGGCGGCGGGGTATTCATCTCCACCAATGGCGGGACGAATTGGAATGCAGTCAACTCCGGTTTGCCCAACCTATACATGACCGGCCTGGCAGCGATAGGAAGCAACCTTTTTGCGGGAACAAATACTGGCGGTGTTTTCAAATCAACAAATAGTGGGATTAGCTGGGTTGGGGCAAATAGCGGATTAACGAGCGGCAACATAAGCGCACTCATGTCGAGCGGCACCAGCCTTTTCGTCGGGACGACTGATAGCGGCGTGTACGTTTCTTCGAACAGCGGAGCGAACTGGAGCCAGGTGAATACCGGCCTTCCGAATTATCGTTATATACTTTCGCTCGCCGTCAACGGCACGCAGCTTTATTCGGGGATTGCGGGAGCCGGCGTTTGGCGTCGTCCGCTTTCAGAAATATCCACCGGCGTGAAAGAGATTTCAGGCGCAACACCCGATGCTTTTTCTCTCGAACAGAATTATCCGAACCCGTTCAACCCGTCAACAACCATTCGATTCGAAATTCCGAATGCCAGCCGCTTGACACTTAAAGTGTTTGACGTGGTCGGCAAGGAAGTCGCAACGATCGCCTCCGGCGAATTCAACGCGGGAGCGTACACAGCGACATTCGATGCTTCATCCTTAAGCAGCGGCTTGTATTTCTACCGACTTGAAGCAGCGGGATTCAGCAAAACGATGAAGATGATATTGATGAAATAAGGAGGAGCGGCCGGGCTAGTCCGGAACTTTTTCGATGACGCACAACTAAAGCGATTGTGCTTTTCAAGTTAATTCTTAATCTCTACAATCTGGCGGGTCATTATTTACTAGTGGATATGACCCGTCTTTTTTTATCCGGCGTTACGTCTGAGATTGGTGAATTTAGTCCGAAGAAACACTTTTTCATCCGGCGAGATTAAAAAACCTTTATTGGAATTCAAACGTCGTTTGGCTATATTATTCCCGCTTCGAGCAATTGCTTGTGCTTGAAGCGTTTTTTTTTCAGAATGTTTTTGCTGTTGGAACATCAAAAAGCGCATTTTTATCGGAAGAAGGGTTTATGAGTACATTGTTGGCACGCAGGGAAGACATCCGCAATATTGCAATCATCGCGCACGTTGATCATGGAAAGACAACGCTGGTGGATTATTTGCTGCGGCAAACAGGCACGTTCCGCTCCAACCAGCACATGGTAACCCGTGTTATGGATTCGAATGACCTTGAGAAGGAACGTGGCATCACGATTCTTGCCAAGAACACGTCGATCCACTACAAAGGAACGAAGATCAACATCGTCGATACGCCGGGCCACGCGGATTTTGGCGGCGAGGTAGAACGAACGCTAACAATGGTGGATGGCGTGTTGTTGCTCGTCGACGCAGCAGAAGGTCCGTTGCCGGGAACGAAGTTTGTGTTGAAGAAATCGCTCGACCTGAATCTAAAGCCGATCGTTGTGATCAACAAAATCGATCGCAAGGACGCCCGTGCGCACGAAGTGCTCGACATGATTTTCGAACTCTTCCTCTCCCTGGGAGCAAACGACGAGCAACTCGATTTCCCTACCATCTATGCAATCGCCAAACAGGGTATTGCCAAAACAGAACTCGATGACGAAAGCACAACACTTGAACCGCTGCTGGATGCAATCGTCAAGACTGTCCCGCCCCCACCAGGCGATATGACTTCGCCATTTCAAATGCTCGTCACGACTATTGATTACAGTGAATATCTTGGACGTCTGGGTATTGGCCGCGTTCACCGCGGTACAATCAAGCTAGGCGGACAAATGAAAATCATCCACCGCGACAAGGTGGTGGAAGACGCGAAGGTATCCAAGATTTATACATTCGACGGTTTGAAGCGCGTTGAAGTGAGTGAAGCGGGTGCAGGCGACATTATTGCCCTTGCCGGAATGGAAGATGTTGATATTGGTGAAACGATCGCCGATGCCCTCGACCCGACTCCGCTGCCGTTCGTTGCCATTGAAGAGCCCACGCTGTCGATGAATTTTATTGTCAACAACTCACCGTTTGCGGGACTTGAAGGCAAGTACGTCACAACCCGAAACCTCGCCGAGCGCTTGACCCGTGAACTTCGTTCAAACGTCAGTTTGAAAATTGAGTTGACAGATTCTCCCGACCGCTTCAAGGTGAGCGGACGCGGCGAACTTCATCTTGCAATCTTAATTGAGAACATGCGTCGTGAAGGTTTTGAGCTGCAGGTTTCACGTCCCGAGGTTATCTACAAACGCATTGACGATGTCCTCGCAGAACCGATTGAGCATGTCATTATTGACGTGCCGGAAGAACATGTCGGCGTGGTAATCGAGAATATCGGTCGGCGTAAAGGCGAAATGAAGAACATGATAACCGCCAACGGCAGCGCACGGCTTGAGTTCTTCGTCCCCGCACGCGGCCTTATCGGTTTCCGCGGCGAGTTCATGACACAGACGAAGGGAACCGGAATTCTGCACCACAATTTCGCCGGTTATGAGCCCTACAAAGGCGACCTTGAACACCGCACGAAGGGCGCTCTTGTCGCAATGGAAACCGGCGACTCCACGGCATATGCAATGTGGAAGTTAGCCGAGCGTTCGACGTTTTTTATCGAGCCGGGTACACGTATCTATGCCGGGATGGTC
>JBKJJX010000051.1:0-3422 GCA_046597825.1 Bacteroidota bacterium
GCTCCCGGAAAGCCGAAGCTGCGATAAACATCCGGCGGAACGTCGTTGTATCGGACTTCTTCTCCCAAAGCTTTGCTCAGTCCGGCAGCCATCTGATTTCCAGTCAGATGCTCGCCGGCGATGCCAACGGTTTTTCCGATGAATTCTTTTCCCTTTTTGAAAATTCCATAAGCGCACTTGCCAATATCTTCGGACGCCATGCCTGGCATTTTTTTGTCACCTAAACAAAATGTGAGAGCGAGTTTTCCATCCGGACCTCTTTTCGGTCCCGCACCGAAATAAATAAAGTTCTCCCAGTAGAACGAGGTGAGCAGGAATGTTGTGGGCACACCGAGATCGGTAAAGAAATGGTTTGCCTCAGCCTTTCCATCGAAGTGCGCAACTTTATATTTTCCCTGAAGAGTCGGCATCCGATTATCAGAGAGCGGCACAAATTTGCGCGTATCTTCAAAGGTCGACCAGAGAACGTGCTGGAGTCCGGCATCTTTTGCTGCACGAGCCATCGCCTCAGCCTCCGCAATCTCCTTCTCTGCAGAAAAATGCTCCCAGAAAAAAGTTACGCAAAAGGCCCCATACGCGCCTTTGAATGCACGTTTCAAACTTTCGACATCATCAACATTGGCGGCAACGACTTCTGCGCCCAACTTTGCAAGTGCTTTCGCTTTGTCCGAATTGACATCTCTTGTAATCGCCCGAACGGCAAAATCACTGCCGGCATCATTGAGAATTGCGCGGGCAAGTCCGCCACCCTGGGCACCGGTTGCGCCCACAACTGCAATAATTTTCTTCTCAGCCATAATGTACCTCCTTATTTGATTTGACGATGTAACAATCGAGACAGTTTATTTTGTTGTATTGTTTTGTTGCGGATTCTGCTTCACAAATTCGACGATCAACGTGATCTCAATTTCTTTCCCGGCAATCAGTCCGCCTGCATCCAACTCCCGATTCCATTTCGTACCGAATTCAAAGCGATCAATTGTCGTCGTTGCCTTGAACGCTATTCTTGTGTTTCCACGCGCATCCTTAATCGATCCCTTGTATTTCGTGTTGAGTGTGACCGGCTTCGTAATATCACGGATTGTCAGATCGCCAATGATGTTGTAGGTGTCTTTTCCCGTTTGTTCAATCTTCGTGCTCTTGAATTTCATTTCGGGATATTTCTCGACGTTCAGGAAGTCATCAGATTTGACATGCTTGTCCCTGTTTTCATTTTGCGTATCAATGCTGCCGGTCTTGATGGTTGCTGCAATTTGGGCATCCGTAAAATCATCCTTCGCCGCGTCGAACGTTATATCAAAATCCCTGAACGTGCCGGAGACTTCCGAGAATACCATGTGGCTCACAGTAAAGTTCACCTGACTGTGGTTTTTGTCCAGCTTCCACGTTGATTGTGCATTCGCCGAAACAATAACGAATGTACATAGCGCGAGCAATGCTTTCTTCATAAATCGTATTACCTTTCGTGTTGTAAGTTTGTTTTGAAATGTGGAGGAGAGATAGTGAACATATATTGCTTATACATTCACGCCCTCCTTATCTTTGAATAAGATTGTTCATGAGGACCTTTACCGCTTCGATTTCATCCCGATTGATTGTGTGTCCCATGTTGGAGTACAGACGCATGGTTACATCGCCACCGAGCCTTGTCATCACTTCAGAAGTTTCAGCAACCCGTTCTTTGGGAATATGAACATCAACATCGCTGCAGCCGAGGAATACAGGAGTTCCATCAAGCGAGCCGGAATAATTACGGGAACTTCCCTCCGGACCAATCAGTCCGCCGCTAAGCCCGACGACTCCGCCCCACCGCTTCGCATTCCGTGCAGCAAACTCAAGCGCAAGGCACGCACCTTGGGAAAATCCCAGAAGAACAGTTTTGTCAGATGAGATTCCGGCGGATTCGATTTCATTTACAATATTCTGAATAACGTTCAATCCGTTTGAAATGCCGGGTTCATTGCTTTCAATCGGTGCAAGAAAACTGTTCGGGTACCACGCAAAGTGTTCGGCCTGCGGGGCGGCAAAGGCAAACTTGACATTGGGAAACTCTCCCGCGAGTTCAAGAATGTTCTCCGCTGTTGCCCCTCTTCCATGAACCATAATCATGGCAGCTTCTGCCTTTTCTAGCGAAGCTCCGGCAAAAAGTATTTTCGTCTTTGTATCGACGGTATTGGTCATGCTACTGCTGTCACTTTCTCCGGAGAGTTCACATGAATGGCGGGAAGTACGGTTTCAATTTCACGCCGGCTGTCTTCCAGCCACGGCGGAAGTTTTAGATGCGTTCCCAATTCTTCCTTCGTTTCGTCCGTCATAAATCCCGGCGTGTCTGTTACAACTTCAAACAATACCCCGCTCGGTTCACGAAAGTAAATGGATTTGAAATATTGCCTGTCGGCTACATCCGTTACGCTCTGACCGGAATCAGACAATGAGTCGCGCACTGTTAGTTGCGTTTCATCGTCCGGGGTTCTGAATGCAACATGGTGGATGATGCCCGCCCCCATCGTCCCTGGTCTGAGATCGGCCTGCACTAGCACATCGATGAACGTGCCGACGCCGCCTTGTCCGATTTGATATCGATGACGGTTTCCCTCCTCTGCAACCTTTTCGGCTCCTAATGCCGCCTGTATAAATCCCGCGGTCGCGTTGAGATTCTGATGCGACAGCGTTACTCCATGAAATCCGCGAATAGTGGCAGCCAATGGAACATCACCGTTACTCCATCCTACACGTGAATCCTCATCCGTCGCAACGAGATGAATTTCAAACTCATCATGATCAAGAATCATAAGAACCTGATCGCCAAAACGATTGGCAGGCTCAACAAACGTGACGTTCAGGGTTGTTAACCGCTTTTGCCAAAATTCTAATGATCCTTTTGGAATAGAGAACGAAAAAGCTGATGCTTGTCCCGAACCTTTTCGCCCGCGATGCGCAAGCGATGACCAGGGGAAGAATGTCAGAATCGATCCCGGAGTCCCCGTCTCATCGCCGTAATACAGATGGTACGTTTGCGGGTCGTCGAAATTCACCGTCTTCTTCACGAGCCGCAGACCGAGAACATTCGTGTAGAAATCGACATTCCGCTGGGGATCGGTGGCAATTGCCGTTACATGATGCAGTCCTGATATTTTCTCTTTCATAATTTTACTCATGTACATATTTTCAGTTCATGGAAATCCGTGCAACGTTTGCATTCGCACTTTCAAGGAATGCAAGCCGGTAAATTTCCGGTTTCATGAATTTTCTTAGGGGGAAAGTCGCGACGAGTGCTGACACTTCCTCTTCCGATTCGGCGAACAACGTAACCCAGAGTTTCGATCTGTCGGTTGATAACGCGTAGCTCGCAAGCCTGCCTTCACCAAATAACTTATTCACTTGTGCACGCTGCTTCGGAATGAGCGAAAGAAACTCCTCCG
>JBKJJX010000107.1:0-25181 GCA_046597825.1 Bacteroidota bacterium
GAACGGCCCGCCGGCGACCACGCCCATTGTTTTGCCGATGTACCCGCGGTCGCGCATCTCACCGTATTGTTTCTTGCTTTCTTCACCCTTCACTGCTGAAGCGATCATAGAACGAAGCGCCTGAAGATGTTGTTCCGCCAGATTTTCATACTTCTGCTCGTCCAGCAGAACTGTGCGATTGATTGAATTCGGATTGACGACAGAAACATGAATCCCGTCTTCATCATCGAAAAGATTGATCCGGTCGAGCACGGCAAACGGACCAGTCCTGGAGTTCGCTTCCATGATTTGTTTTGCATATGCAGAATGATGGAGCACGAACACGCGTGCTTTGTAGGTACAGTCTTTCATCTTGCCCGCGTCCACCGTGGCAACAACTTGCCATCCGGCTTTTGCGGCTGCGTCTTGGAGGTCGGTCGTGATTTGATCGTACGCGCCTGGAGCTTTTCGTACGACAAACTCATAGACCCCGTACTCTTTTCCCTGCTGACTGAACGCTGAGGCCGCAACGAGCGAGAGGAGAACGATAATGCTAATGATTCGGGTTTTCATAACGAGTTTATTCTTTATTGTTTGATGCTGTCTTGATTGTTGATTAGTTAAGTGAAAATAATCTGTCCGCCTGCTGCCTGCTCGTAAAACTCTCCGACACTGATTATGCCTTTGAGTTCTTTGAAGAAATCATTCTTGGTGAGATGAAACATATCCACAGTTGCTTTGCACGCGTACAGCTCGCCTCCTGCATCTGAAATCATCTGCAAAAATTCGCGCACAGGAGGAATGTCCAGTTTTTCCATTTCGCTTTTCATCATCTTTGTTGCAAACGCTGACATGCCGGGAATTGCGCCAAGCCATGTCGGCATGGGGAATCCTTTTGCATCCGGAATATGCATTGCCGGGTTCCCAACTGTTGCAACACGTAATCTGTCCATTGATTTCTCCATCACTCCATATAATCCAAAAAATGTAAAGAAGAGTGATGCTTCCATGCCTTCCATTCGCGCACCGTTTGCCATAATAAGCCCGGGATAGATGCCCTCAAGCGAGCCATGTGAAACGACGATGGAGACTTTCTTGATTGGTTGTACATTGTTATCTGACATTGTTGGTTCTCCTTATTCAAGAGTAATATGACGGTCGTTTAGATGCATCCCTTCGGTTTTGGCAACCCTGCAATCTTTGCTGCCTTTTTCGCCGGGCCCTTTGGAAATAGCGCGTACAATTCTTTTGTATCAACACCGCTTTCTTTCGTGAGCTTGCGAATTGAAGGAGCATCCCCTTTAGCTTCAAACTCTTTTCGCATGTAGTTGATGACCAACCAATGTCGTTCGGTGAAATCGTTGATTCCTTCTTCTGTTGCTAAAAGCTTTGCAACAGTTTCGTTCCAGTCTGCGCGGTTCGCGAGATTTCCGTCTGCGTCGCGCTTTAGTTCGGGTGCTGTTACTGTCATAATATGCTCTCCTTAGCGTGAGTTAGTTGACCATTGTTCGGTAAAGCAAGACTTTTCAGGAATCGGATTGCAAACGCCATTCCTTTTCTTGCTTCCGGTGTATTGAGTTCTTTCAACAGCGCGAAGAGCGAGATGTCGTCCTTCACTTCCATATCCAGTTTCTTATAAACATTCAGCGCGTTATTCACTGAATGCAGCATGTCGGGTTGCGTAATGCTCTTCACCGTGTTGAGAATCGTGACGATGTTGTCGCCCAACGCCTTGACATCCTCTTTGCTGAACGAAGTCACAACATTGTCCATCACGTTGGCGAGTTCTTTTGCAAATGCGAAATAGCCTTTCCGGTCGAACTCATCCATCTTGTTCATGAAGTCGATGAACGATTCACGCGCAAGCGGTGCCGCATCTGTCAGGAAGTCGCGGACGCTTTCGAGTTGCTCGATTGTCGCCGTCAGCGTGTTCACGTTGCGCAGCAATTTCTTGCCGAGATGCAAAACATCCACCGTGCTGAGAGAATCGTGCATACCTTCAAGCTCAACGACCGCGGTACTATAGACATCTTTTCCGACGCGCATCAAATCATCTTTCAAGTCATCCATCTCGCGGCGGTGCCGACGCTGCAAGGCAATCTCTTCGAGAATGATATCGAGCTTGGTATTGATGTCGTCAATCTGTTGTTGCATGATGTGTTCATCCATAACTACATCCTCTTTCCCGCCATCGACATTTTCGCTTCCACCGGAAGCTCGACGCCGCGCAAAAGGAAATTCCAATACATCCAGCGGAACATAACTTTGCCGTAATGATTCATTTTCGTTTCTTCGAGCAATGAGAACGGCCCGACGCCCGGAAGCGGGAATTTTCCCGGCAGAGGCTCGGTATCGTAATTGAAGTCGATGAGAATTCCCTTGCCAAAGCCACTCTCGATGAAACAATTTGCATGACCGTCAAACTTCGCCTGCGGCTCACGTCCTTCTATCACACTCATGAAGTTTTCAAACAAGATATCGGATTGGAAGTGCGCAACGCTTCCCGCTTTCGAGCTCGGCAGGTTTGTTGCATCGCCAATGACGAAGATGTTCTTCCACTTATCCGACTGAAGTGTTTGTTTGTTCGTTGGAACAAAATTCAGTTCGTCGCCCATGCCGCTCCGTTCAATTACGTCGTCTCCCATGTTCGTCGGAATCGTGACGAGAACATCGAAGGGAATTTCAATCTCATCCCACGAAACAATCTTCTTCGCTTCGTTATCAACCCGGCCAATACTGAATTCCGTCGTTAATTTGATATTCTTCTTGTCAAGGAAGTCGCCGAGAATGTTCGACGCTTTGGGCTTTGTGAATGCGCCGGGTAACGGCGTTACAAAATGGATTTCAACTTTGTCGCGGATACCCCGCTCCGTGAAATACCAATCCGCAAGAAAAACAAATTCCAGTGGTGCAACGGGACACTTGATCGGCATCTCGGTAATGTTGAGCACAAGTTTTCCGCCCTGCCAGTGTTTGAAGAAATCAGCCAGCGCGCACGCACCTTCAATCGTATAGAAATCAAAAATACTCTTGTGCCACTGTCCGTCTTTCATTCCCTCTGTCTGTTCCGGTCGGACTTTCGCACCCGTTGCGAGAATAAGGTAGTCGTACGTTAGTACTTGCTTGTTGGCAAGGAGAACGCGGTTATTGTCCGGTTCAATTTTTTCGATAGCCGACATAATGACGTTCGAACCGGGTGGGAAAAAATCCCGCTTTGGCTTTATTACATCCTTTTTGTTGTAAATACCGAACGGAATGAACAAAAAGCCGGGTTGATAGTAGTGTGTTTCAAATTGGTCAACGATCGTAATCTGCCATTCACTTTTTTCCAGAACGTTGCTGAGTTTGTTCAACATCATTGTTCCTGCTGTACCAGCACCGAGGATTACAAGTTTTTTCATATCTCCCTCTCAGTTATTGCGTATAAATCGAACGAGCCTTCGTTTGCATGGATGTGTTGCTTTAGTTAAGACTTACCACGCCCTTTATTACTCGAGTCTTTTCTTTTGTCGTGCTTGTTGCTTGCAACTTCTTCGGTTCTTTTACCATTTTCAACTCTTCAAGGTTGCGGAGATCCTTTACCCGCGCCGCGGGATAACCGAGATCTTCAAACGGCATCACGCCTTTGCTTTTTTCTGCGTGGCACGATTCACACTTCATAGCATCTTTCGTGATAGAGTGGTTCAGCATCAGCGTTGCATCCTGTCGCATCCATTTGCCTTCGATGTTGCCGCTAAATGGAATTGTCCACCCTTTGTCGATGCCCATGTAATACATGAAATCATCCATCATATATTTCTTGAACACCGTACCATACATCATCTGGATAATCGGATCTTCCATCGCTTTTTTGACAGAGGCTTTGGGATCGCCGGTTTCGTAATACACGTTGTAATCAAACGGCAAGAGCATGCCGCCGAACGGACCCTGGTTGCTCATGTCTTCATACATCTTCGCGTTGAAGCGCTTGAATGGAGCAATCTTCGACTTGCCCATTTTGCCGAGCGGACGGAACGTCTTCTCGTAGTACGATGCATAGTCGAAATTCTTGTAATGTTCATCAGGGTTTGTGGTGAATGACTTATAGAGATTCAATCCGTTGGGATTATCGCCGAGGGCTCCCGCCATAAACGAGCCGTTGCCGTTGTGCCAACGATAGATGAGCGCTTCGCCCGGTTTGCCGGAGCGGAGGATGTCTTTGTACACCCAGATGCCTTCTTCTTCGTTGAATACCGGTTCGGTCCAATCGCGCAACACAACATTTTCGTCTGTCAAATGCGTGATGTGGCACGTCTCGCACGCAAGCTTGTCCGTGTGGGCATTGAGAAATGCCCGTGTGGTTTTGTTCTGGATGTGAGGCGTTCCCGTATGGCATTTTTCGCAAGAGACTTCAACACCGGGCAAATCGTTGCTCACAAGGTCGGTGCCGCGAGTGCCGCGCGCGATCAAATGTCCGTGAGTCTCATGGCAGTCTAAGCATTGCAAACCTGCTTGATAATGAATATCTGCACCACGTGTGGGGTTGCCGCGCTTCGCCCCGGGATGCAAGATCCGGGGATTTTTATACCCACGATTTTGTGCCGCAAGATTCTTTGCATACATATCACCGCCGTGATTGTGTTCGTGGCAGCGCAAGCAGTTGTCGCTCGTCGGTTTCACAACTGCCATGGCGGCTTTCATGCTACGATCCTGGTTCCATCGGAATTTGCCATTCGGATCTTTGACGACATACTTTTCGTTCATGTCGTACACCGTTGAGTGGCACATCAAGCAGTCCATCGATTCGAATTCCTCGATCACCGGCGAATAGCCCGGAAACATCGTACCGGTCATCGGACCGTACTGCCCGCCGGGATGGCATTGGCCGCAGCCATCGCTGTATGTTTTGCCGTCCTTGGCCGTCACGATTGTTGCCCAACCAGTCCATGTGAACGAGCCCGGGATGCCGCACGCACGATCGATTTTTCCCATCGGAATACCTTCAACTTTTTTGCCGTTGAAGCCGTAGGTATTGAATCCTTCGAATTTGTTCAGACCGAAATGAACACTTTGCTGTACGTTGTCTCGCAAGCTGACCTTTTCATAACCTCCCTTGCCATCTTTGACATTCATCTCTTGATGGCACCGCAAGCATGTTTCCGGTCCACGATATTCCCGAATGCCTGCTTTACGGAAACGTTCGATGTGTGAAAGTCCGATCTTCTTGCCAAATGATTTTACGTTCCCTGAGAGTTGTTTCGCGACTATATTGTACACATCAGGATTTTTGATCGATGTGTCGATAGATGTGTAGGATGCGAACGTCGCTTCCAGTTGCTTTGCAATTTGCTCGAACTCCACATCCGAAACTTTTTGAACAGCATACTCAATCTTCTCCGAACGATGCTGTTTGGGGATGACAAGGTTGATGATGTTGGAATAGTTCCACCACACCACTCCAGCCAGGATAACAAACAGAACGCCCACTCGGATAAGCCAGCGTTGAATTTTTGTTGTTGTCATTGTCTTTTTTCTCCAACTGTAAGTTTACGTGAACGTGATACGAATGTCTCCATCAGTTTTTTGTCTTAGCCTTGCTCACCAGCCGCTCGTACTCCAGCGGATGTTCTTTCTTGATTTCCTCTTCCGATATCTTTCCGTCCCACCAAACCCAACTCATCGGGAATTTATCGGGATTATAGTGCACGTTGTAAAAATGCCACACAACGATTGCCGAGATTGCAAGAATCGCTTCATCGCTGTGCGCAATATATGCCATGCCGATGGCGAGATCGGGCAGCATGTTGCCGAAATAGACGGGGAACCAAAGCACAAGGCCGGAGAACATCATTACCGGCAATCCCCAGAAGACTGCGAAGTAATCAAACTTCTCTCTGAAGTTAAAGCGGTCATACTTCGGAAGCTCAGGGCTCAATCCAAAATAGTATTTTGATGTATCCCACCAGTCTCGTGCATCCTTAGCATTTGGTATAAGCGGCCAGGCTTCTTTGAGATAGAATCTGTGCTTCACCAGAAGTGATGCGAGATAGAATAGATGAATGATGCCGTCGAGAATCATAACGGAAGCTGCAATACGATGGATTGTCCGGGCAACTGCTAACCCACCGACTAACTTGTAAACGAAACCAAGCCATTCCACTTCGGGAAAACGCATCGGCAGTCCGGTCACCGTGAGTAACAAGAAGCTTCCCAGCAAAAGCCAGTGCTGGAACCGTTGGAACAAATTCAAGCGTTCAAATTGTTTTTCGTTATTTTGTCGGGACATCGTTGACCTCAATCAATCAATAGTTTCTTACTGAAGCGAAACAGTTTCATCGCTGGTGATTTCAGCAGTGCGAACGATCGGGCAAATGACGTTACCAATTTCCCTGCAAGCGAAAACCACCCGAACTTCTTTTGCACATCCAATACAATTCCTACCAAAAGCATCATCATCGTTCCCAGCGTGAGAATAAAGAAAAAATTCTCCATGAAATTGAGAATTGGCTCATGTTCCACCCGCAACGCAAGATGGTTTGCGCCGGACATCGAGAAATTCATCTGCGCACCACTGTGACATTTCTCTTGCCCGCATGTTTGGGAGATATTTGCTTGAGAGATGGAAGACTGAACACTATCTTTCGGAAGAATGTGGTGAACCGTGTGGCAATCCTGGCAAACAGCCGTGTTCGTCTCACCGAACTTAATGGCTTTGAAATGAAAACTGTGTTGGTATGAACTCACAGCCTTGGGATTGACCTTGTTCCTCACCATCTTCGCTTCATCATCGTGACACGAAACGCAAAGTGCCATCTTTTCCTGAATCGTGATCGTCTTCTTCACTTTCTCAATGGCATGAACTCGACCTGTCCCATGACATGTTGTGCATGTCGGACTGTCCGGATTTTCTCGTGTGAGACCTTTGCGATGAACGCTCGTTTGAAATTCAGTGTAGACGGCTTGATGTGAATATGCTTTACCAGTGGAGTCAGTTGCATGGCAATCACTAGCACAACTCACTTTTTGCCGTGCCGCTGAAAAGACGTGCGGATATCCTTTGATATCGGAGTGGCATTGTTGGCATGCAAGTGTACCGTGAACAGATGCTTTGAAGGTGTCGGGATTAACGCTGAATGAGTGAACGGTCGTTGTCGCTGAGTCGCGAAACGCAAAATTCGCCATGCTGTGACATTTCAGGCAGCGTTGCGTATCGTTGGCCTGGAAGACAATGTGCTCAATGGGAACTTTAAGTTCTTGCGCCAATCCTCCGCCAACAACAACCAACGAGAGAATATTCAGGGCGAGGATGTTTTGTAGTCTTTGCATATTAATTCGTTGGAACTTCTTGTGTTGGTATTGTGTACGTGGCAATGGATTGTTTCAAGGTTTGACAGTTTGAGGCTTCTCTGTAAACAGAACATTCTCTGCAATCTAAACTCCTGCATTCCCACGTTTTGCCGGAAACAACCCAGCACGGTTTGTCATGTTGCTGAAAGGCCTCGCATTTCTCACGTTCAACTGAAGGGCACTTTTTTATTGCCCAACATGGAATGAGCGAAAGCAATCTGCTGATGCCGGCGATACTGACTTTCTCCTTGTTAATCATCGTGCGTATGCAGCGGATTCGTTCAATGTCAAATTCGGAGAATCGCCGGTGCTTCGACTGCTTGCGCATCGGGATAATCAACCCCTTTCGCTCATACAGCCGTATAGTCTGGATGGATACGCCGAGAACATCGGACGCTTCACCGATGGTGTAGTAGGTTTGTTGATTTTTCGAGCTTAAGGGGATCATCATATCTGCTGCCTTCGTAAATCTGATATGAAGAAATGCAGATTTGGTGCCAATATCTGATGGCTGCAATTAACAGATTTGGCTTCAGTTGGACTTGTATTTGTCCTAAGAAATGGAAAAACAGAGGGGGATTCCTCAGAATTGATAAGAGGAGATGGAGAATGAAACAGAAGAAGCGGGAAAAAACAAAAAGCCCGGCCTTATCCGGACCGGGCTTTCAACGCAGCAGTGAACGAGAGATCAGTTCACGCTAACGTGGGGCAAGACTTTTTCCATAAGATTCTTCTTGGGAACTGCACCGATGATTTGTTCAACAACTTTTCCGCCTTTGAAGACCATGAGTGTCGGAATACTGCGGATGCCAAACTGCATTGAGATTTCAGGATTGTTGTCTACATCGACCTTCCCGACTTTCAACTTGCCCTTATACTCATTTGCAATCTCTTCAACAATCGGGCCTATCATCTTACAGGGACCGCACCAGGCCGCCCAAAAGTCGATCAGAACCGGCGTTTCGGATTTTATCACCTCTTGCTGAAAATTTGCATCCGTAATTTCTACTGTTGTCATTCTCTTTTTCCCTGTATAGTTGAATGGTTACTGGCTTCCTAATTTTACTCCCTGCGGACCAAGAATCTTTTTCGCTTCCTCCATAAACTGGTTGGAGGGTTCAACAAGAAATTTTCTGGTCTGATATTTCTTTCTCTTGTCCGAGTCAACAACATCGAAATAACATGCGCAGTTCCCCTTGTTGTTTTCGAGAAGGCGGCGCAACTCGATAATGGTATTCTCCTTTACATCATTTACATTGATTGAAAGGATGATACTCCTCGTAAATTTTTCCCTCACTGTATCCAGCGGAAACACCTCATTCACCAGAATCTTCAGCAAATCTCCGTTCGGCTCCCCTTTGCCAATCACCATGACCATCGAATCGGGCTGAAGGTGTTGCTGGAATTTTGTAAACGCATCGGAAAAGACGATGAGCTCGGCTCTACCGGTAAAGTCCTCCATCTGAACAAACGCCATTGTATTGCCGCGCTTGTCGATCTTTTTCTTCGTTTGCGTTATGATGCCACACGCCCGCGCAGTCGAGCCGTTCTTAAAATTGCTCAGATCGCCGAAATGAACGTTTGCAAATTCATTCACTTCGTCCTCGTAACGCAGCAAGGGATGACCGGAAACGTATAGCCCAAGAACATTTTTCTCTCGCATCAGTTTTTCGTGTTCCGTCCACGCTGCGATCGGAGACATAACAGGATACGAAATCTGCTGATCGTCCTTTGAGCCGCCATCGAACAGACTCGACTGTCCGCTGAGCTGATGTTCCTGAAACGCAACGCCAAAGTTCGCCGCACGTTCGATGTTCTCAAAATATTGTGCACGATGGCCGCCCATTGAGTCGAACGCTCCGGCCTGAATAAGGTTCTCAAGACATTTCTTGTTTACAAGCCGCAGATCCACCCGCCGGCAGAAATCAAAGAGATTCTTGAACTTCCCTTCTTCTTCGCGAGCTTTGATGACAGTTTCAATTGCACTCTCGCCGACACCTTTAAGTGCACAAAGTCCAAAACGAATATCACCGTTGATTACCTGGAAATCGATGCCTGATTCGTTCACGTCCGGGGGCAGCACGTTAATGCCCATCTTACGGCAATCATCGATCAACCCGACGATCTTGCCGGTGTCACCGATTTCAGATGACAGCGTTGCCGCCATATACTCTGCAGGATAGTTCGCCTTCAGATATGCCGTTTGGTAGGCAACGACCGAATACGCAACGCTATGGGATTTGTTGAAACCGTACGAGGCAAATTTTTCGATCAGATCGAATATATCCGCCGCAATTCTTTTTTCCGTCCCGAGATTGGAGGCGCCATCGACGAATTCTTTCTTCATCGTCGCCATCAGGACCTTATCTTTCTTTCCCATCGCCCGTCGCATCAGGTCTGCTTTTGCCAATGTGAACCCGCCGATGTCGCTTGCGATTTTCATCACCTGTTCCTGATACACCATAACGCCGTAGGTCTCTTTCAACGAAGCTTCGAGCTTGGGATGGAGATATTCGATCTTCTGGCGTCCATGTTTTCGCTCAATGAAATCCCCGATCATTTCCATGGGTCCGGGACGGTATAAGGCGTTCATGGCAACAAGGTCGCTGATGCATGTGGGCTTCAGCTTGCGCAGCCAATCCTGCATGCCGGAACTTTCAAACTGGAACACCGCGACAGTGGCTCCGCGGGAAAATAAATCAAACGTCTTCGCATCGTCTTCAGGAATAGAATCGATGTCGACCTTTGTGCCATGATTACGTTCGATTAAGGCGAGCGCATTTTCAAGAACAGAGAGCGTTCGCAATCCAAGGAAGTCCATCTTGAGCAGGCCGGACGCTTCCAGGTCTTTCATATTGTATTGCGTCATGACTTCGGTGCTGGGAGTCTTATACAGCGGCACGTAATCGCTGATATTTCCCGGAGCAATCACTACCCCAGCCGCATGCATTCCGGCACCCCGGTTCATTCCTTCAAGCACAAGCGATGCCTCGATCAATGTTTTGATCTTCGGGTCATTGCTTTCGTTGACCCATTTTAGATCCGGAAGGGTTTCCAGAGCATTGGCAAGCGATCGGACTTTCCCCTGTTCAACCGGAATCTGTTTCGTAATCGAATCAATCGTACTGAGCGGAAGTCCGAGCACACGGCCTACATCTTTAAGAACAGCGCGCGATGAAAGCGTTCCAAAAGTTATGATTTGAGAAACGGATTCAGCTCCATACTTATCGCGAACGTATTGAATTACCTTTTCCCGCTTGCTATCTGAAAAATCAATATCGATGTCGGGCATCGAAATGCGGTCGGGGTTCAGAAACCTTTCGAAGAGCAAATCGTACTTTATCGGGTCAACATTTGTAATCCAAAGGGAATACGACACAATGCTCCCTGCCGCACTGCCGCGTCCCGGCCCCACTCCCACCCCCATCTTACGTGCAGCCGCAATAAAATCCTGAACAATCAGGAAATAACCGGCATATCCCATCTTCCTTATCACTTGGATTTCGTGATCAAGGCGGTCCCGCAGCGCTTCATTCGCCTCGGGATATCTGCGGTGAAATCCTTCCTTCGCGAGTTTCTCGAAATAGTCATCAAGGTTTTCCACGCCAGCGTCAGGAGGTATCGGGAATTCCGGCATGTAATTCTTCTTCAGGTCGAGCACCACATTGCATTTTTCGACTACCTCCATAGTCGAGTTGAGCGCCTCAGGATATTCTCTGAAGAGTTCAACCATCTCGTTGGTGGACTTGAAGTAAACCTGATCTGTCTGATACCGTAGTTGCGTGTAGTCGGTAGTGTTCGTGCTGCTCGAATCCGGTATGAGCAGCATGATGTTGTGAGCAATGGAATGTTCTTGCTTGAGGTAATGGACATCGTTTGAGCAGATAAGCTTCAGGCCCAAATCCTTGGCGAGCTTAGGCGCCTTTTCGCGGATTATAGCCTCCCGTTTGATGCCATGGTTCTGGATTTCGATATAGAAATCGTCGCCAAAAATGTCTTTATAAATCTCTGCAGCCTCGTACGCTTCCTTCTCTTCGCCGTTTGCAAGCTGTGCTCCAACAACGCCGCCTGCGCAAGCGGAGGTACCGATCAAACCCTCTCTGTATTGCCTTAAAATCTCAACATCAATGCGCGGTTTGTAATAGAAGCCTTCAGTATGGCCCAGCGTGCAAAGCTTCATGAGATTTTTGTAGCCCTGAAGGTTCTTGGCAAAGAGAATCATGTGGTGATAGGCACCGCGTTTTCCGCCTGACTCTGTTGCCTGGGTTGCCCGCTCGAACCGGCTTCCTTTGGTCACGATATAGACTTCACACCCAAGAATTGGCTTGATCCCGGCGTAGGTTGCCTTCTTATAGAACTCAACCGCACCAAACATTACCCCATGGTCCGTCAGTCCTACAGCAGGCATTTTGTTGGCAACTGCAGCATTCACTAACTCTTCGATTTTCAGAGCGCCGTCGAGAAGGCTATAGTGTGAATGATTATGAAGGTGGACGTATTCAGACATAATTTTCAACAATCCTTAGAAGCAAAAATATCACCGACAAAGGAGAACGGAAACGGGGTATAGTATACCGAAGAGCAAAACTTTCTTGTTAACAACTTTTGATAAACTTACGCACAAAATTCTCTCTCTGCATTTTGAATGAGAGAGATCAAGCAAACCGTTCAGAGCAAAAGGTTTACTTCATATCATCCAACAGAGACTTTACTGTCTTCATGACGTCGCCCGCTTCGGCAAGAATTCTTTCGCCGGACTTACGAATTTTGATTTCTACCTTGCCGTTGGCAAGATTTTTATCTCCGACAATAATCTGAACCGGCATTCCAAGCAAATCAGCATCCTTAAACTTGAAACCGGGTGAAGTCCCAACTCTGTCATCGTAAAGGACTTCTATACCTGATTCTTCGAGTTCCTTGTATAACTGCTCCGCTTTATTTGCCACTGCCTCGCTTTTCATACTTACTGCAATCAAATGAACATCATACGGCGCAATGCTTCTATCCCAAATGATGCCATTGGCGTCGTGGTTTTGCTCAATGTGGCAGGCGATAATGCGTTCAATGCCGATTCCGTAACTACCCATGATAATAGGCTTGGACTCACCCTTTTCATCCAGATACGTCGCTTTCAGCGCATCGGAGTACTTGGTTCCGAGTTTGAAGATATGGCCGAGTTCGATCCCCTTTACGATTCGAAGAGAAGTATTACCGCCGGGAGCCTTTTCGCCAGCGTGAACTGTCCGAAGGTCGAAATATCCATCGATCGTACAATCCCGCTGCAAATCGATATTGAGAAGATGGAAATCATTCCTATTGGCTCCGCTGACGAGTCCGTTCGCGCCTTCCAGCCGTTTATCCGCTATGATTTTGAAACCCTTCAATCCAACCGGCCCGATTGATCCGCCATCCGCTCCGGTCAATTCTTTTAGTCGTTCGGCTTCAATGGGCCGTACATCGGCACCTAACACGGAAGCAAGTTTCGATTCATTCAGTTCATCGTTCCCCATCATGAGAATGAGAACCGGCTTGTCATCCGCCCAGTACACAACGGACTTGGCAAGTATGCTGTGATCCACTTTGAGGAATACAGTAAGATCATCAATCGTTTTCACATTCGGCGTGTGTACTTCTTGAATCGGCTTGCTCTCAGCGTTGCGGATTCCGATTGGAACTGAAGACGTGGCTATTTCAAGATTTGCCGCGTAGCTATTATCATCTGCAAGCGCAATCGTGTCCTCGCCGGAATCAGACTCGAGCATAAACTCCTGCGATCCGGTTCCTCCCATCGCCCCGCTCGAAGCACCGACGATGAAAAATTTCAGCCCGCACCGAGTAAAGATTTTCTTGTACGCCTCAGCATGCAGGTCGTAACTCACATCGAGCGCTTCCCATGTTGTATCGAGACTGTAACTGTCCTTCATTAGAAATTGCCGTCCGCGAAGAACACCCGATCTTGGCCTTGGCTCGTTGCGAAACTTCATTTGAATCTGATACCAAATCTGCGGCATCTCTTTGTACGATTCGATATGGTTCTTCGCAATCCAGCAAATAATTTCTTCGTGCGTTGGAGCGAGAACGAGCGGACGGTTTTTCAAATGAAACATCGTATCACCAAAGGCTTTCACTCTTCCCGTCTCTTCCCAAATCTCAACCGGGTTCAATGCGGGAAGATGGAATTCCTGCCCGCCTATTGCATCCATTTCCTGGCGGACAATCTCACAAACTTTTTTCATGGTTTTGTACCCCAGAGGAAGCCAGGAATATATGCCTGCTGAAAGTGAGCGCACCATTCCTGCACGGATCATCAATTGGTGAGACGGGATGATCGCATCGTTTGGAGTTTCTTTTACTGTGGGAATAAATCCCTTGCTTAATCGCATAACGTATTCAGACTATGATTGTGTGACTGATAATTGCAGGATGTGAACGTCAAGGCCGGCCCGGGGGTTCGGGAAAAACATTGTTAAATTGTCCGGGTCCTGCCTTGTTCGAGGAAAGTAAGACGATCGCAAGGGCAACACCAACCACCGCGGCTCCTCCGGCAATAAACAGTTCGGTGTTCCCACCGGAGGATTTTGGAGGAATTGCTTTGATGACAAACCGGGCGTCGGCAGACGAAAGGATCGCAGGATATTCGTCCGATATACGCCAACTGATTCGCCTGTTCTTGCCGGTGCGAATGTTCGGACCGATATCTCCAATAACATTTAACGGCGTGTAGGAATATGTACTATCGGACTTGGACCTGACCGCCAATGAGATTGTGTATAGATCATCAGGCGAGCCGCTTAGATCGTACTCGATAAAAATGTTTATCCTCCCCTGCCGTTCAACACGGACGTTCGTTACAAAAAACTCTTCACTCTCATCCTGAGCAAAGACATTCAAGTTGAGAGAATAAAGAAGAAATATCAGTGTGAGAGTGAACACCGGAAACTTGCCGCCCCGAAAGAATGAATTCATGTCTCTCCTTATTTCATCAAAATCATTTTACCCGTAAACGCCTTGCCGGTACCTGTGGTAAAGCGGCTGAGATATATGCCCGATGCAACCGCAATACCCGATTTGTCTTTTCCATCCCACACCAAATAGTGCCTGCCGGAATTCAATGTCCCCGAGAACACGGTTCTGACTTCCTGACCGAGAACATTGTACACTTTTACGACGACATCTGCTGTTTGCGGCAGAGCAATGGGAATTGTTGTTGTTGGGTTAAAAGGATTCGGGAAATTATTCCCGAGCGAAAACTCTTTAGGCCCAACGGAGTTCAAGACCTCCTGCACTTTATCTTCTTGCCCAATGACAACAGAGAAATCAGACGATGGAAACGGCGAGCTAAATGTGTAGCGATCCTGTTCTCGCAAATTCACAAATTGCGCCTGGCGTTCATCGATGAGAAACACTTTGAATTCTGACGGAACCGTTTGAATATTCGCAAAGGTCAATTCCATTTGCTGGCGAGATACCGAATGAACGTTAAACTTCCACGTCTGAATCTCACCCACGGTGGGACGAAAATCCGTTGCGAAACTACTGAAATTATTGTCCCATTCCGGACGGTTGAATTGGACAGACGGAATATCTCCTATTGCCCGCGGCTTTCTATACTCAAGGGAGTCGAGTCCCACTTTTGCACCCAGCACAACGCCGAACGAAGTGGTGTTGTCTGTAAATCCACCGGCGGCCAATCCAATTTCAACTTTCCATCCTGATGGTACAACAGATGTCTTCGCCAGCGAAGACGTGAACAGGCCAAATGGAATTTTGATGGATCCCGGCGCATCAGTGAAATAATAATATCCTTTATATGGTTCGAGCGACGGGGAAATCGCGAACGATCCTTCGAATTTGTAGATGGGAGAAAGCGAAGCAGCATTTTTATTTTGAACTTCACTCCACGGAATAGCAGTTGTAAACGGATTCGCTATCAGATTCCAGCCGGCATGGAGTGGGATTTCCACAGAATTTGTTGCGGTGTCCAAAGGAGCCGTCACAACAGTTGTTGAAATGTTGAGCGTACCCTTACGCAAAATCCAAAACGAACGGCCTGTAGAAAAATTGAAATTCAGGCTTCCATCAAAAGGAACAAAATTATTCGCCGCCGCGCCGTTATCCCAGTAGGCAACCCAATCCAGATTCTGTGTCCCCTCAAGTATCGAACTCACGCGTGCATTCGAGGCGCCGGGCATTCCTACAATGCGATACTCTGTCGCAGAATAATCTCCCGCGTTCTGGCGTTGTGCATAAGGAACAGTTGCGCTTAATGTGAACGATGCCGGATATGCGGGAATGGTTGTAAACGATTTTATCTGTGCAAACGGACCCGTCCCGCGTGAATTTTTTCCCTGCACGCGCCAATAGTACGTCGTTCCGTTTTGAATAATTGGCGGAGCCAGCGTCTTCATCGTATCAGTGAGCGTTGAGTCATCGAATACCGTTGTGGCAAATGACAAACTGGTTGAAACCTGAAGATGATAGGAAACCGAAAGTAAGGATGAACTCCACGCCAATGTCAGTGTCGTTCTTTGATTCCCGCTTGCATTCGCCGGGCCGCCAAGAGTAGGTGGCGCCGGGACAGGCATCTCCACCGCAAACGGCAACCCAACCGACACTCCACCTCCGGGAGTAGGATTACTGACAGTAATGCTTCGCTGTCCCAAGGGTGCCGTTGCTGCGATCGTTATGGAGGCTCTCAACTGGCTGGAACTATCAACAATCAACGAATTCAAATTCATTCCTGATCCGAGGCTTATTGTCGTCGCTGAGTCGATAAAGTGTGAACCGCGGACAACCAGCGAGAATGTTTCCAAAAGATTTCCGGTTGCCGGAGTTATTGAGACCAGAGTCGGAACAGGATAATTTACGGCAAACGCGTTGCTTGTCCCGCCCTCTGTTCCTCCACTCCGGACGGCTGTAATGGTAATATTACTTCCCGGTTTTCTAAACGCTATCCGGTGAACAACAGTACCGGTGCTGAATGCAGATGTTAGTCCGCCTCCAATCGAAAGAATGCCGTTCGAACTTATAAGGGCCTTGCTGTTGAAGTCTACGACCGTATTATTGAACCGATCTCTTGCTGACAATCGGACATTAAATGGAACCCCAACCAATTGAGTCCCCACAGTGCCACCGGTTTCACCCTCCACCATAAATGTATTGAGCACGTCCGGTTTGTTTGTCAGCGCAAATATTGCGGGAGTAGTAACACCCGAAGCGGTTGCCATCACTTCATATGATCCGGCTGAAAAGCCGGCTGTAAATGTTGGCGCAACCGCCAACCCTGCGGCATTAGTGGAGACAGTCGCCGTCACAGTTCCGTTCAAAAATGTTCCAGTTACTCCCGTAGACGGGGCAGTGAAAACCACATTCACATTGGCTACCGGATTTCCCGATCCATCGACAACACGTGCGCCCAACGCTGTCGCAAATGTATTACTAACAACAGTCTGTTGCGACCCTCCAGCAAACACGGAGATAATTCCGGGAGCGCCAGTGGTGTTCACCAATTGAAATTCTGCCGGCACGCTGACTCCCTGAACAGTAGCGGAAACAACATAACTCCCCGCCACAGCATTTGCCGTAAATGGCTGCGCGAGCGCGAACCCGCTATCGTTTGTTGAAGCTGTGTTTATTCCACTTTGAAAAACACCGCTTGCTCCGCTTGAAGGTTGAGTGAATGTGACCAACACATTACTCACCGGGTTATTAGCTCCATCGCGAACGCCGACACGAAACCGCGTAGCGAACGCGGTGTTCACTTGCGCCGCTTGCGGAGTGCCACCAAGCGCACTGATGCTCGCTGCTGCACTCGGGATGTTTGTGAGATTGAACCGCGCAGGCTGCGAAACACCGGGTGCGGTTGCAACAACCTCATACGAACCGGCAATGGCATTCGCGAAGAATGAGTCCGCAGTTGCGATGCCGCCGGAGTTGGTGATTGCCCGGTTGTTACCATTTCGGAAGCCTCCTCCCGAGCCTGTTGCCGGCGGAGTAAACGTCACCTCGACATCCGGAACGGGATTGTTCGCAGCATCGCGTACCATCGCCGCCATCCGTATTGCAAAGGGAGTGTTGATCTGAGCTGTTTGTTGGTTCCCGGCGGTTACAGTAATGCCACCCGGCTGAGCGGCGGTATTGGTGAGTTCGAAATTTGCAAAGCTGCTTACTCCCGAAACCGTTCCGCTTACAGTGTAGCTTCCTGCAATCAGGTTTGCGACGAATGTAGGCGACGTTGCAACTCCGTTCGCTTCGGTCCTTGCTGTATCAATATTTCCGGCAAAGTTACAACTCGGCCCCGAAGAGGGACGAACAAACCGAACCCTTACACCCGCGACAAAATTGCCGAACGTATCTTTAACCGTAACCCTCAACGGAACACTGAATGGAATGCCGATCTGCGCTGCCTGCGGAGTTCCCGCAGACGCCAACACTGTATGTGCAAGTCCAGGCAGATTTGTGAGATTGTATAGAGCAGGATTCGAGACTCCAGGTGCGCTTGCAACAACATTGTAGCTGCCCGCAATTGTATTTGCCCTGAAAACATTTGCCTCAGCAATTCCGTTGGCATCAGTAATTCCTGTGGAATCCCCGATGAATGTTCCGCCCGCCCCTGTCGCAGGGCGGCCGAAACTAACCACGACTCCCTGCAGAGGGTTGCTCGCCGCATCGCGTACGACTGCCTTGAGCCTTGTTACAAAAGCCGACCCGACAACAGCGCTTTGAGGTGTTCCCGCTGTCGCTGAAATATTTCCCGGCGGTCCGGTCAGGTTTGTAAGATTGAAAACAGCAGGTGTCGCCACACCGGCAACGGTTGCATTTACATTGAAGGATCCGGGTGTTGTATTCGCAGTGAATGTCGGAGCTGCTGCGCGGCCGAGCGAATCCGTTTGGATTTGTACTGTGCTCAACCCGCCGCTGAATGCGCCGCTTGGGCCGGTTAAAGGTGCGGTGTACGTTACAGTCAGATTAGGAATTGGATTGTCAAATGTATCTCGTGCCGACGTTTGCAGTGCAGTTGAAAACGCTGTGCCGACCTGCGCACTCTGAGGATTTCCAGACAGTATTATGATACGCTTCTGCGTCGCGGGCAAGTTCCTGAGAGAAAATGAAGACGGAGATATGCCGGTTACTGTTGCTGTGCCAGAATATATACCCGCAACGGTTCCAGCGGTAGCGATTGTCTGAGCGACACCATTTGAATTGGTTGTTGCCGGATTGGGATTGAATGTGCACGTCGCTCCGCTCGCAGGAGATCCAAGCGCAACATTCACACCCTGAATCGGATTGCTGAACGAATCCCGTACGGTAATTTGGATTGGCGTCGCAAACTGTGTTCCGACAATGGTTGATTGAGTGCCGCCGGCAGTAATCAGAACACTAGCGGCCGTTCCGGGAACATTCGATAAAGAATATGTCGCGGGTGTTGGAACTCCAGCCACTGAGGCTGTTACGGAATATGATCCGGCAGTTGTATTCGCTTTGAACTGTGGAGTTGTCAAAACGCCGCTGGCATTTGTTTGTGCGGAATACGTTGCGTTCCCTCCAACAAAAATTCCTGAAGCACCGGAAGCGGGCGCCACGAATGATACAGTTATTCCCGCCACCGGATTTCCCAATCCATCACGAACTGTCGCTTGCAGACTCGCTGCGAATGCCGTGTTCACTGTCGTACTCTGCGGTGTGCCCGCCGAAGACAGCACAACCGAAGGCGAGCCCGGATTATTTGTCAACGCAAATTGTGCGGGAGTTGCAACACCTGAAACAGCGGCAGAGACATTAAATGAACCTGCAATATTATTTGCGGTAAATGTTGTTGAGGTCGCTAGTCCGGATGCATTTGTATTAACGCTGAATGTGTTCTGATTATTGCTGAACGTTCCGCTCGCACTTGTTGATGGAGCGGTAAAAGTAACCAGCGCCCCCGGAACGGGATTGTTCAACGCGTCCCTCACAACAACCTGAAGAGCTGTTGCGTACGCGGTTCCCACCCGCGTGTTTTGCGGAGTGCCCTGCGTAATGGTAATACTTGCGGCGGACGAAGATGTGTTGGTAAGATCAAATTGGGCTGGAGTCGCAACTCCGGCGACCGTTGCAGGAACGGAATATGAACCCGCTGTGGTATTCGCGGTAAACGTAGTAGCAGTTGCTATTCCGTTGGAATCGGTTTGCGCTTGAACAGTTGTCAATCCGCCTTGAAATGTGCCACTCGCACCGGAAGACGGCGCTGTAAATGTGACTGTCGCATTGGGAATAGCATTCCCCGCCGCGTCACGCACTCTCGCCTGCAATCGCGTTGCGAAAGAGGTATTGATCTGTGTGCTTTGCGGAGTTCCGGCAGCCGCTACGATTGTCGATGCAACTCCCGGATTGTTTCGCAGGTTAAAGTTCGCCGGTGTTGCAACGCCTGAAACACTCGCTGTGCCCGTATAAATTCCTGCGACCGCATTCGCAGTCAGCACAGGCGCGGTTGCAATGCCATTCGCATCCGTTGCTCGTCCCACTGAACTTGAATCCCCGGGGAATCGTCCGCTCGCTCCCGTTAGTGGCATCGTAAACGTCACCACGGCACCGACAACAGGATTATTCTGCGCGTCCCGAACCAATGCCGATAAATTCGTACCGAAGGTTGTATTCACTGTTGTGGTTTGCGGAGTGCCGGACGCAGCCGTAATCGTAGCCGCCGAGCCTGAAGTATTGGTCAATGCAAATTGCGCCGGCGTCCCGATTCCCGCCGACGTTGCAGAAACATTGTACGATCCTGTAACGGAATTCGCTGTCAATTGATTCGCTGTCGCTGTTCCCGTCGAATCAGTTGTCGCAGTATTTACTCCCGATGCAAATGTCCCGCTTGGTCCCGATGTTGGAAGTGTAAACGTGACCAATACATTTCTCACCGGATTATTGAACGCGTCGGTAACTTTTGCTTTCAGATTTGTTCCGAACGCCGTTCCCACCTGCGCGCTCTGCGGCGTTCCTGCAACTGCAGCAATGATTGAAGCCGCTCCCGGATTATTAGTTAGATTGAAAATCGCCGGCGTAGCAACTCCGGGAGCGGACGCGATCACCTGATACGATCCTGCAGTTGTATTTGCGGTGAACACTTGTGCGGTCGCAATACCGCTCGCGTTTGTTACAGCCAGATTGTTGTTGCCTGCAAACGTTCCGCTGGCGCCACTGAGCGGTCGATTAAACGTAACCGTTGCGCCGGGAACGGGATTATTCGCTGCATCTTTCACCAAGACCTGAAGATTAACTGCAAACGGTGCATTCACCGTTGCGCTCTGTGGCGTACCTGCCGTTACCGTGATACTTCCGGGAGGTCCGGTTGAATTCGTAAGAGCGAAATTTGCCGGAGATGGAACTCCGGAAACCGATGCTGTAACAGTATAGCTCCCCGCCGTAGTGTTTGCGGTAAAAATTGTTGCAGTCGCGGCACCGGTCGTATTCGTGTTCACATTAATTGTCGCGAGATTGCCGGCGAACGTCCCGCTCGGTCCGCTTGATGGAGCACTGAACGTAACCTGAACATTCGGTACCGGATTGTTTGCCCCGTCTTTAACTGTTGCTTCGAGATTCGTCGTGAAGGCGGTTCCAACCTGAGCGCTTTGCGGTGTACCGGCTGTCGCACTGACATTTGCCGGAGTTCCGGGCGTATTGGTTAGATTGAATACAGCCGGGTTGACCACCCCGCTTACGTTTGCGTTCACTACATACGTGCCGGCAATAAAGTTAGCGACGAATACATTTGCCGTCGCAACTCCTGAAGAATTAGTCGTCGCTGTGTTACTTCCCGCAAAAGATCCTGAGGCACCGCTCGGCGGCGGCGTGAAGGTTACAAGCTTATTCGGAACCGGATTGCCAAACGTGTCCCGCACAACAACCTGAAAATTCACAGGGAATGCTGTTGAGATTTGTGTGCTTTGCGGTGTCCCTGCAGCCGCCGTAACACTCGTCGCAGGGCCGACAGAATTAGTCAGAGAATATGTCGCAGGGGTTGCTACACCCGAAACTGTTCCGTTAACTGTATACGACCCGGCAATAGTATTCGCAGTGAACACGGATGCTGTCGCAATACCGTTTGAGTTTGTAGTTGCAGTTGTTGTATTCGTTCCGCTTGCGAATGTTCCCCTGGCTCCGGTTGTCGGGCCCGTAAATGTCACCAACACCCCGTCTATCGGATTGCCGGAAGAGTCCCTGACAGTTGCTTGTAGATTTAATGCAAACGATCCTCCAACCTGAACGCTTTGAGGAGTCCCTGCACTTGCAATAATGGTGGCAGGAGAACCCGGCGTGTTAGTGAGCAAGAAATTTGCAGGTGTTGCAACTCCGCTAACAGTCGCACCGACATTGAATGAGCCCGAAGTTCCATTGGCAGTAAATATCTGTGCAGTTGCTAAGCCGCTCGCATTCGACACGGCGGTGTTAACTCCGGCTGCGAATGTTCCGCTCGGCCCTGATAAGGGAGCAGTAAAGGTTACTGTTGCACCTTGCACAGGATTACCGAACGCATCGCGAACGAATACTTGTAAATTAGTTGAGAATGCACTGTTCACCTGCGTGCTTTGCGGCGTACCAGCCGTTGCAATAATTGTATCAGCTGGACCTGCCGTGTTAGTAACAGAGAAAATTGCAGGCGTTGCCACTCCAACAACTGTTGCATTCACATTATATGAACCGATGGCTGTTCCTGCCGTGAATGTTGGCGCAGTCGCAAGTCCCGAAGAATTGGTTGATGCCGTCACCGAACTCAGTCCGCCGGAGAATGTTCCTCGTGGGCCTGTTGAAGGAGCAGTGAATGTTACAGTAACTCCGCTGAGAGGATTGTTGCCTGTGTCTTTTACCGAGACTTGAAAATTCGTTGAGAAGGCGGTATTGACCTGAGCAGATTGCGGTGTTCCGGCGTTCGTGGCAATTACCTTTGGCGGACCGGGAGTATTCGTCAATGAAAAAGATGCGGGCGTTGCAACACCTGAAACAGTTGCGTTGACCAAGTAGGAATTTGCCGTCAGATTTGCGCTGAATGCAGTCGCAGTTGCGATGCCGCTGGCATTCGTTGCAACGGACATCGTGTTGAGACCATTTATAAACGTCCCGCTCGCACCACTTGATGGTGCAGTAAACGTCACAGTGGCTCCGTTCACCGGATTGTTGTTGGCATCTTTCACGATGGCTTGCAGCAGAACGGAAAAAGTCGTCCCGACTTGCGTGCCCTGTGGAGTTCCTGCGGATGTTGTGATACTCCCGGGCAGTCCGGGGGTATTCGTTAAAGAGAATGTCGCAGGGCTGGCAACACCCGGCGCTGTTGCCGATACAGCGTATGTTCCTGCCTTTGTATTGGCTGTAAATACTGAAGCCGTCGCTCGTCCAAGTGAATCAGTTGTCGCCGTATTAATTCCGCTGGCAAATGTCCCGCCCGCACCGGTGTCTGGCTTCGTAAACGTGACAACAACCCCCTGAATCGGATTGCTGAACGAGTCCCGGACAGTGGCTTGCAAATTTGTTGCAAACGCAGTCGTGACTTGCGCACTCTGCGGAGTTCCCGCCGTTGCACTGATGCTTGCAGCCGGGCCGGGTGTGTTTGTTAAAAGGAAATTTGCCGGAGTTGCGACACCGCTAACAGTAGCTGGAACGCTGTACGAGCCTGCAAGAGTGTTGGCGGTAAACGCAACCGCTGTCGCAACGCCACTCGCATTCGTTGTCGCAGTGTTTACTCCGCCCGCGAAATTACCACTTGCTCCACTACCAGGTGGAGTAAATGTTACGACTGCGCCACTGACCGGATTTCCTCCCCCATCTCTAACCGTTGCTTGCAGATTTATCGTAAAGACTTTGTTCACAGCAGCGCTTTGCGGAGTTCCTGCCGTTGTGGAGATACTTGCAGGCACACCTACACTGACCGTGAATGAGTTGCTGACTGCCGAAGTCAAACCCGCACTTGTTGCAGTAAGGACTTTCGTTCCGACCAGATTAATACTGAGATCGTTGAATGTTGCCAATCCGATTGAATCCGTGTTTCGATTTTTTGTGCCGCTCAGCGTTCCCGTCCCGCTTGTCAGTGACATTGCGAGCGCTGTCCCGGAAACAGGAACCGGATTGCTGAAGGAATCCTGAAGTTGAATCGTGAGAGGCGGCGCAATCGTTGCGCCGGCACTTGTGTTTGTTGGTTGCTGGACGAATATCAGTTTCGTAGCAGCCGATGCACCGACTACAATAATATTAGATGTATCCGACGTCAAACCAGATACCGTTGTGAATCGGATATTGATCGTGCCTGCAACCCGATGGGAGAGATTGAGAAACGTCGCGACGCCGCCACTTGCGGTTGCGGTCGTCGTTCCTTGAAGTGTTCCGTTTCCTAACGTACGAGTTGCAGTTAAAATTATGGAGTTATCGGTTGTGATGAGATTTCCGAGAGAATCCAAAATTCGTACAACAGGCTGGCGGGAGAATACAACTCCGGCGATCGCACTGTCCGGTGGCTGCGTCTGAATACTCAATTTTTTTGCAGGCCCGGGATTGATCGCAAATGTCGAACTCAGCAATGACGTAAGTCCCGTACCGGAAGCAGTCAGTTGTTTCGAGCCCGCAAGATTGATGCTTAGACTATCGAATGTTGAAATGCCGGAAGCATTTGTTCCACGAGTAGATGGACCACTCAACACACCCGTCCCGCTTGTCAGCGCAACGGAAATGGACACCCCGCTTGTCAACACATTATTATCAAACTGATCACGGAGACGTACCGATATTGACGGAGAGATTGTTGCACCCGCAACTGCAGTTGTTGGTTGTTGAACGAAGAGGAGTTTAGAAGCAGCGGCCGGACTTACTACAATATTGATGGATGTATCAGGGGTAAGAACCGGAGAACTGGTGACTCGTATTGAAATGGTAGTTGCGACAGTATGAGAGAGATTGGTAAACGTTGCAATTCCTCCAATCGCTGTTTTGCTCAACGTGCCTTGCAGCGTACCGGATCCTGCCAGGCGTGCAGCGGTAACAACGGTAGTAGAATCCGAAGTCACGAGGTTCCCGAAAGAATCCTCGATGCGGACTATTGGTTGTTGAGCGAATACAACTCCAGCCGTTGCGGTTGCAGAAGGACCTGTTGCAATCGTTAGTTTGCTGGCTGAGGCCGGAACGATTGTAATTACTCCCGAATTCACAGAAGTCAACAAACCTGAATACGGACGGATCTGAAGAGTGCCTGTACCGTGTCCCGTCAATACCGCGTTACGTCTATTTCCAGCAACAACAAGGTCACCGTCAACAACCTGACCTGTTTGGTTTATCAACTTGATGGAATCTGCTGTAATATTTGAGACGAACACTCCCGTGGCCGTTCGCGAAATCGCGTAAACAGTTATCGAGTTTCCAGCGGTGAGATTTTGAGCGGGAACGACGGTGCCACTTCCGTTCGCAGCAGTTTCAATTCTAATCTGCGTGGCCTGAGCAAATGCAGAACCCATTCCTGCAAAGAAGAGAAAGATGACAAGGATATAGCTCTGAAATCTGGGGGATATAGTCATGAACAAAATTAATGAATGGGTGACAGTGATGCGTCTGCTTGATGGCTGATGCAACAAGCAGAAGAATCTGTGTTGACTACCGGAGAAAGATTGTGTGAGAAAAAAATCGACGCGGCATAACCCCTCGCCCTAACCTATCGCCTGAAGCGGTTTCCCCTAAAATAAACAAGCGGAACACGTAACTGAAGGGACACAAAATAGACGATGTCTCCTCCTCAACATACAAAGAAAGGGTTCATCAATCAACGCAGAAATACGCCGACAAACGCTTGCCGGACTCATTAAATTCAGCCAGATTGGGAGACAGACGAACGCCAACATCTGTGCCCTCGGGCAGAGTCGAAC
>JBKJJX010000121.1:0-6471 GCA_046597825.1 Bacteroidota bacterium
TCTTCACTTACAACAATCCTTGTTTCATCATCACCCTCGTCATCATTCTCCGCGGCCTTCGCTTCGGCTTCCTTCAGCATTTGCTTTTCAACTTCGAACTCCGCCTCGGCCATCAGCTCGTCGATCTCACGGGGCTTCGGTAATTCCGAAAGATCGTTCAGCCCGAAGTGTTTCAGGAAATCACGCGTCGTACCATACAGCAACGGACGTCCCGGCGTGGGTGCGCGGCCAACAATCGTGATCATGTTCCGCTCCAGCAGCGAGCGGATGATATAGTCGGCGTTAACACCGCGGATGGATTCGATCTCAGGTTTCGTTACGGGTTGTTTGTAGGCAATCACTGCAAGGCTTTCCAGCGCTGAGACTGAAAGCTTGCGCTTGGATTTCTCCTTGAGCATTCTGCCAAGCCAGACAGAAAAAAGCGGAAGCGTCGCAAACTGGTAACCGCCTGCGACCTTAACGATATGCATTGAACGTCCGGTCTCACCATACTCTTTGTTCAGATGTTCGATGCAATCGAGAATGATCTGTTCGGTAATGCGCTTCTGCGGCAACTCGCCTGCTTCGAAGCCATCAAGTATCTCATCGATCTGGCGGACTGAAAGCGGCTCGTCCGTTCCGAAAAGCAGCGCTTCGATAATCTGTTTGAGGGTTGTTGGTTGCTCGCCTGTCATGGAATCACCACAGCCAATTGCTGGATCACCGCGGAGCGGATGAGAATATCATCTTCGCCTTCCATCGCCGAGAGTGTCACTGCGTGGTTCTTCGCCATCTCCAGCAGCGCAATAACCGTAACAATGATGCGAATCTTTTCCGTCATGTGTCCGATTAATTTCATCAGCGTCGTTTCTTTGTTTACGCGCAGATAGTCCAGCGCAAAGCTCATTTGTTCTTCGATGGTCACGTTGAAAAGCTGCACTTCATGGACAACCCTTTTCGGCAGACTGTCCATTGCTTTTTTGTAGGTGGAAATCAGATTGAACAGCGTTATGTCCTTCATAATGTCCTGTTCTTCCTCTGCGACATGCTCTGCGGGATCAGCCTGGAAGAATTTGCGGTAATATACCTTGCGCTGCTCATCATCGATTTTGGAAAACTCAATGGACATTTCCTTGAAACGCTTGTACTCAATCAGCCGCCGGACAAGCTCCGCTCGTGGATCTTCTTCTTCTCCATCCGGCCCGATTTCTTTCGGCAGCAACATCCTCACTTTGATTTGCATGAGCGTCGCCGCCATGACAATGAAATCGCCGGCTATCTCAAGATCGAGCGATGCCATCAGGTGCAGATAGTCGAGAAACTCTTTCGCTATCCTTGATATCGGGATGTTGTAGATATCCAATTCATCCCGCTTGATGAAGAACAAAAGGAGATCGAGCGGGCCTTCGAAATCTGAAAGTTTGACGCGGTATGTGCTCATTCGAATTCCTTTGGCAAAGAAACCAGGAGTTTTTGGACTTCCTCTTTAAGAGTCGGCAAATCAAGCGTTGCGGTGTCCCACATAACTTTGACGTCCGCACCCCAATATTCGTGAGCGATTTTATTTCTCATAGTAATAACATCCATCCAGGGGACATGCGGCATTCTTGATCTGATTTCAGGCGATAAATTGCGGGCTGCCTCCCCAATTATCTCGTAACATTTCATAACTGCGTACACGGCGACTTCATCATCAACAAATTCGTCATACGAAAGAGGGGCAAGGATCCGGTTGATTCGTTCAACCTCATTGACGATGTCATGGAGAAAGATGCGTTGCGTGCGTTTACTGCTCATACAGGTAGCAATGAGTCTTTCACTCTCTCAAATATCCTTGGCTTAATTCCGCCGCGGGAAACCAAATCAACTTTCCTGGAAATGATGTTGCTCAGTGCTCGTTCAAGTTCCATAAATTTGAAAAAGCCAATTGGCCCATTGAACTCCACCAGCATATCAACATCGCTTTCAGGAGTTTGATCGCCGCGAACGTATGACCCGAACATTGCCAGAGAAGCAACATTGTATTTTTCGTTGAGCTCGCCCATATGCGGACGAATCAAATCCGCCAGCACTAAAGCAAGACGGTTATCTACAATTTCAGTTTCCATATTCTATCCCAACTTCATTAGGGTTCTCACCTCGGCCATCGTTTCCTGCGCCCGCACTCTCGCTCTCGTTTCCCCGTTTGCAAGAATCTCTTTCACCTCTTGCGGATGCGATTCGTAGTGAACACGACTCTCCCGCATCGGGGCAAGGTGTTCGGAAATCTTCACGGCAACCCGATTCTTACAATCGACACAACCGAGCGCTCCGCTTCTGCAGTCTCTTTCAACTTCGGGTGATTCCGCCGGATTGAATTTCTTGTGATAAGTGTAGACGAGACAAATCTCAGGTCTGCCGGGATCGTTCTTGCGGATTTTTAACGGATCCGTTACCGCAGTCCGCATCTTGCGTTGTATCTCATCCGGTGAATCAGAAAGGAGAATCGTGTTGCCGGCAGATTTGCTCATCTTCTTGTCCGCGCCGTCGAGGCCGGGAAGGCGGGCGAATTTGGTCAGCTTGGGTTCGGGCTCGGGAAAGACATTTCCGTACTGATTGTTGAATCGCCGGGCAATCTCCCGGGTAATCTCCACATGCGGTACCTGATCTTCGCCGACGGGAACAAGGTCGCCTTTGTACAGAAGAATATCTGCCGCCTGCAGCACAGGATAACCAAGATGACCGTAACTCACGCTCTCGATATTCAAATCCCTCACTTGCTCCTTCACTGCCGGATTGCGCTCAAGCCTCGCCTGCGTAATGAGCATGGAAAAAATTAGATGAAGCTCCGTATGCTCTTTGATTTGCGATTGACGGAACATCGGACTCTTTGCCGGATCGATGCCGGCTGCCAGCCAATCGATCAGCATGTCGATTGAGTTCTGATAAATCTCCGACGAATCCAGATTCGTCGTCAATGCATGATAATCAGCAATGAGATGGTAGTTCTGATATTCGTGCTGCAATGAAACCCAGTTTTCCAGCGCACCGACCAGATGACCGAGATGGAGTTTGCCGGTCGGCCTCATACCACTTAAAATAGTTTTCTTGCTCAAAGAACTTCCTCATACGAATGATGCACCCGACGGTCCGCGAATAAAGAACCCGTCTTTGCTGACGGGTTACTGAAGAAAGAGATACGGCTTCCATCGTTCGTCCATCCTGCCGACAAAGTGACTGATGAACGTGACGTGATTCGGACGCATCGGCCGGCGAAGGAGCGGCAAGTAAGCCTCGTCCGGCGTCCGGTCGCCCTTGCGATTGTTGCACTTGACGCATGCACACACGAGATTCTCCCACGTATCCTCTCCCCCGCGGGAAATCGGCATAACGTGATCAATCGTCAGCGTCAGATCACCGCGGCCGCAATACATGCAGCGGTGTCCATCGCGTCGAAGAATATTCTTTCGGGAAAGGATGATACGCTTGAAAGGAACCTTGACGAACATGGAGAGCTTCACGATGCTCGGAAACGGCATCGTTGTCGAAACCGAATGAACCGCACGTCCTTCATGGGCTTCGATCAATTCCGCTTTGCCGAGATAAAGGAGAACGATTGCCTTCTTCACATTTATGACGCTCATTGGCTCGTAACTCTGATTCAAGATGAGAACCTTTGCATTCATCTTTCCATGAGCAGGTCGTTGAATTGCGTATGTGCTGAAGACTCTTACCTCCTTGCTGTCTGCCTTAATTCCGGGATCGCCCTTAACTATTACTACAAAAATATAGCACTAAGGAGAAGGATTGTCAAGCAACATGAAGTGCTGACGATAGAAGGTTTAAAGAAAGAAGCTCCGACCTTTGGGCCGGAGCTTCCGTCTAAACCTACGCACAGCGGTTTACTTTTGGATCTGCACTGCGATGTATGCTGTAAGACCTTGTTGTTTTTTTACACGAAGAAGGACAGAGTCTCCGGCCTTCTTTGAATCGATAATTCGTTTCAAATCGCTCGTCGAGTTTACCGGTTTCCGGTCTGCTTCAACGATTACGTCGTTCTCGGTTATCCTGCGTTCAAATGCTTCGCCGTATGGTTTTACTTCCGACACGACGACGCCATTCTCAACGTCGACTTCCTTCTTTTCGTCCGATGTTAGCGAACGAACGGACATCCCGAGTTTATCGAAGTTGACAGACGTTGATTTCGGCGCTCGGTCATTATCTTCCTCCCGCTTGTCGGACGCTTTTACAGCTGTTTTTTCTTCGTCAAGAGCTTTGAGCGTGACCTTTTTGTCAAATGTATGGCCATCACGAAATATCTTTAGCGTGACTGCGTCGCCCGCATGCCGGGTGGCAATGGAGCCTTGCAATTCATTAGGCTCGCTGACTTCTTTCCCGTCGATGGACAGAATGACGTCACCGTTTTTAATCCCCGCTGCTTCTCCCGCGCCGTTTTTCACTATATCCTGAACCAGCACGCCTTTCGCTGACTCAAGTCCAATTGCGTCCGCCATTGTTTGATCGACTTGCCCGATCGAGACACCGATATAGCCACGACGGACTTTTCCGTTTTGAATCAAATCCATTGCAACAGTTTTTACAATGTTAACAGGAACCGCAAAACCATATCCCTGATACCGCATGTTTGTTGTTGCAATAGCGGAATTAATCCCGATAACCTCGCCACTCATATTCACCAACGCCCCGCCGCTGTTTCCCGGATTGATTGCCGCGTCTGTCTGAATAAAGTTTTCAATGTTATATCTGTCGTTAATGATGCCGATGTTTCGGCCCATTGCGCTCACGATGCCCGCGGTGACAGTAGACGTTAGGCCAAGCGGATTTCCGATTGCAAGTACCCACTCACCAACCTGAACATTGTCCGAATTCCCAAGCGCTGCAACAGGCAAATCCTTCTTATCTATTTTGATGACAGCGAGATCAGTTGTCGGATCGGTACCGATGACTCTCGCTTTGTAGCGAGTCTTCTGGTTTTCCATCTGCACTTCAATTCCGCTTTCGTCCGCATCTTCAACCACGTGATTGTTTGTTACGATGTAGCCATCGGATGTGACAATCACTCCCGAGCCCGCGCCCTGGGATTTTTCCGGTTCACGTGGCTTGGCATCCGGGCCGAAGAAATGCCAGAAGTCCTGAGGAATATTTCCCCGGTCACTCTTTTTCCCGGATGTTGTAACAGTAATCGACACGACTGTGGGTGTAACTGCTTTTGATACTGCAACAAAACTGCTACTTGCTATTTTTAGATCCGCTGCGTTTGTAATGGGCGGAGCTGCGGCTCCAAGCTTAATATCGTCTTTCCCTCCTGCCAGACTGATCCCGACGCCGTTCGTTGAACTTGAAACGAGCAGAGCGCCAAGAATAATTCCGACAGTAATCAGAAAGAGTGATGCAAAAATTGATTTCTTCGACATTGTATTTCTCCTGATATTATTTCACAAATCTTTTCCACCTCACCAACTGCAATCAACAATGCTTATAAAATCGCCGCAAAAACCTCCTCGGAACGCAGTCCGCGAAAACCTTCGATATGTTGGTACAGGTGCTGGCGCAGTGAATGCCGCACCTCTTCATGTATCAACGGGGACAGGTCCAGATCCATCAATGTTTCAGGCTCACGGATTTCCTGTAACCGTTGCAACATTCTTAATGTGGCTGATGAGATTGTATTCGAACGAGCAGGGGAACAGGCGGGACAGTGCACGCCCTGACTGACCAACGTAAACTTTGCATTTTCTGCTATCATATGCTCTACACTTTTCTCACAGCACGAACAACTATATAAATTCGCCTGAAAACCCAAAAGGTCTGAAAGCCTCGTCTCAAAGTAATATAACGCAATTGAGGGGCTTTTTGTTACAGTATTGACAAGTTCGAGCACATCGAGCAATAGCATGAAGAGTTGCTTATTCTCCTCCTCGTCCTGCGTTACTATGTCGACAAGTTCCAATGCCGACATTGCGGCGTACATTTTCTCAATGTTTTCCCCGAGATAGCGAAACGTGCGGATCGCATCACACTGGGAAAGCAACTGTAACTCGCGGTTATCGTTTTTGTAGATGACTGCCGAGACATACGACATGGGCTGGAGCGCTGAACGGAATTTACTCTTCGAATCCCGGGCGCCTTTTGCAATCACGGAAATTTTTCCAAACTCACTCGTATACAAGCGGACTATTTTGCTTGTGTCCCGATACTTCATTGCGGAAAGCACTATGGCTTCAGTCTTGACAATCATGATTCACGATTGGGGCGAAGATTCTGGGTTCCACCTTCGGGAACTTCTTTCTTCCTAAGCCCGGCTATGGATTGCAAAAATGGCGGCTTCAGGATTCCGGCTTCGGTGATGATCGCAGTAATAAATTCGGCTGGCGTAACATCAAATGCGGGAGCGAATACCTGGACGCCCGCCGGAGCAATATGCGTCTCGCCAACGTGAGTGATTTCCCGGGGATTCCGCTCCTCGATGGGATTATTTCTACCCGTCCTCAT
>JBKJJX010000221.1:0-3401 GCA_046597825.1 Bacteroidota bacterium
CCTTCACTCGCTTCAGTTCCGCTGTTACAGAAGAAAACTCTGCTGAACCCGGTAATCTTCTGCAACATCTCAGCAAGCTCCACCTGCGGTTGCTGCACAAAGTAATTTGAAACGTGAATATATTTCTCCGCCTGCCCGGCTATCGCAGCCTGTAACCCGGCATGCCCATAGCCTAGAGCATTTACCGCGACGCCGCCGAGGAAATCCAGATAGCCGTTCCCGGCAGAATCGAACAGCAACATTCCGCTGCCGTGCGTGATTTCAAGCGGCAGCCGTTTGTATGTATAGAGGATGGATTCAAGTTCACGTTCGTGGAGTGTCATACATATTCCCGGAAATTCTTAAAAATCTTCTTGCATAATCATACAAGAAAATGTATAATAATGCAAGACAAGTTATTCACGGGATTACAGTATATGATTCAAGTTGGGATTGTTGGTGCGTCTGGTTACTCGGGATTGGAGTTGCTGAAGCTGTTGGTCGGGCATCCCGGTGCCCGCATCGAAAAGCTCTTCGGCAATGCATCGAATGGGAAGAGGATCGAAGATGTTCATCCATCGCTTCGACGTGTTCTCTCTTTTGAGATCGAACAATTTGCACGGACGGAGTTAACCGGTCTGGATATCTTATTCGTCTCTGTGCCGTCGGGACAGGCGATGTCGATTGTTCCCGAAGCCCTTGCATCAGGATGTCGTGTCATTGATTTGGGTGGAGACTTCAGGCTGTCCGATGCTGCCATCTACAAAGAATATTATGGTCATGAACATTCCGCCGCCGGTTTTCTTGGAAAGTCTGTATACGGTTTGAGTGAATGGAATTGTGAAGCGATCAAGTCGGCGAAGCTGGTGGCGAACCCCGGCTGTTATCCGACAAGTGTTCATCTCGCGCTTCTTCCGTTACTAAAAGCAGGATTACTGGATAAGACTCCTATCGGCATCACGTCGTACAGCGGAACATCGGGCGCGGGGAAGTCTGTGACAGAAAAGATGATGTTTAGCGAAGTGAATGAAAGCGTACGTGCATACAAAGTCGGCACACATCAACACATTCCTGAAATCCAACAATACCTGGCAACGTTTAGCGGAGTGAATGCGGAGTTTTCGTTTGTGCCTCATTTGCTGCCCGTGAGCCGGGGAATTTACACGACGATTCATGCGGTCGTGAAATCAGGAACGACGCAAGCGCGTATTGCGGAAATATTTCAGTCAGTGTACTCCTCTTCACCTTTTGTTCGGCTCGTCCCTGGCGTTCCTGAAATGAAAGACGTTGAGCATACAAACTTCTGCGATATTGGATTTGTGTTGGATGAGGAGAAGCTTGTTGTCTTTTCAACAATTGACAATCTCGGCAAGGGCGCCGCAGGGCAAGCGGTTCAAAATATGAATTTGATGTTCGGTCTTCCACAAACTGAAGGACTTCTTCCATGTTATCAGCAAGCATCCAGGACGAGCTAACAATCACTGAAGAAATGCGCGACGGGATTACACTCGCAAAGGGATTTCGTGCCATCGGTATTCACTGTGGCGTGAAGAAAACAAAAAAGGATCTGGCGATCATTGTCTCGGATGTTCCGGCTACTGCAGCGGCGGTGTTCACACTGAATAAAGTGCAGGCAGCGCCCGTTGTGTTGAGCAAGCAACATTTTGGTATGCGAAAAACATTTCGTGCAATCGTCGTCAACAGTGGCAATGCGAATGCCTGCACGGGAGAAAAAGGATTCGAGAATGCGTGCGCTATGGCGGACACGACTGCGGAATTGCTTGGCGTTTATCCCTCGGAGATTTTCGTGTCATCGACGGGAGTGATTGGCGAGCAGTTGCCGATTGAGAAAATATTGACCGGCATCCGGAACGCAACTCCTCTGCTAAGCGAGCAGGAACATGAAAGCGCTGCAGAGGCAATCATGACAACGGATACGTTCAAGAAGGTTGCGACCTCATCATTTCAGATTGATGGCCGGATGGTAAGCATCGGCGGAATCGCAAAAGGTTCAGGCATGATCCATCCGAATATGGCGACGATGCTGGCGTTCATTACAACGGATGCTGCGATGGAACAGGAAGCATTTCAATTCCTTCTGAAAGAAAAAGTCAATCAGACGTTCAATCGGATTGTTGTTGATGGCGACACGAGCACGAACGATATGGTGATTGCCCTGGCGAATGGCGAATCGGGCATTGCGCCGCTTCAGCCTGAAACGGATGGGTATGCAAAATTCGCATTTGAACTTGAACGCGTACTCAAGAAACTCGCACTTGATGTTGTGCGTGATGGCGAAGGCGCGACGAAACTGATCGAGATCCGCGTGGAAGGCGCTGCGACAACTGCTGATGCAGTGAAAGCAGCAAAGTCCGTTGCATTATCGCCGCTCGTCAAGACTGCTATCCATGGTGAGGATGCGAACTGGGGTAGAATTATTGCGGCTGTCGGATATGCCGGCATTGAATTCGATCCGACAAAACTGGAAATAATCATCAACCATACTCCCATTCTCGGGCAGAATTTCACCGTGACGCTTTCGAATCAGGAAGCCAACAAAACTCTGAAGCCTGAATTTATTGAATTGGTTATCCGTCTGAATGGTGGACCGGGAACCTCAACCGTGTGGACGTGTGACTTTTCTGAAGAATATGTCATTATCAACGGCAGCTACAGGTCGTGAACGATTCACTGAAAAAAGAAGATGTTTTGATCGAAGCGCTTCCGTACATCCAGCAATTCGAACGGACGACGTTCGTCATCAAGTATGGCGGCGCAACGATGGAGGAGGAGGCCCTGAAGCAGATGGTCGCTCAGGATGTTACGCTCCTGAGAAAAATCGGGATTGAGATTGTAGTGGTGCATGGTGGCGGGAAAGAGATCACGTCTCTCTCCAACCAGCTGAATCTGAAAACCAAATTTGTGAACGGACAGCGCTATACAGACGAGGAGACGAGAGACGTTGTGCAGATGGTGCTTGCCGGCTCGGTCAACAAGGATATCGTGCGACGCATAAACATGCACGGCGGCAATGCCGTGGGAGTCAGCGGAATCGATGCGAAGCTGCTGGTTGCAAAACGTTACACGACGGAGGATCTTGGATTTGTCGGAGAGATTACGAACGTCAATGCTTCGTTTATTCGCTCGATGCTTCAGGATGGATTTCTTCCCGTTATCGCTCCGCTGGGAGTTGATGACGAAGGGACAGTGTATAATATCAACGCCGATATCGCAGCAGCAGAGATTGCGAAAGCACTTTCCGCCAAGAAGTTGATTTATCTGACGGATGTCGAGGGAATTCAACTCGGCAAAGAGTTGGTGAAATGTCTCACGGAAGCGGACGCCAAAAATCTCATCAATGAAAAAGTAATTCATGGCGGTATGATCCCGAAAGTTGAGTCGGCATTGGATTCGTTGAAGGC
>JBKJJX010000272.1:0-11399 GCA_046597825.1 Bacteroidota bacterium
AAAGGGGATAGCACAATTTTCACAACTGTTACATATCGTGATTCGGCAGGAAGAAAGGATACGATCAGAACAGTTGACCCATCATTCGTTTCAAAAATGTACGGTCGCAATACCGATCTCGACCGAGACGGGAAAGAAGATATTATCTTGCCCTATCAGGCGTTGAGCGATAGCGTTACGTATCTTCAGCTTACATGGAATGCCGGGCTGAGCAAATACGACAGCGTCACGACCAAGCAGGTTAATCCAAAACGATGGAGTTTGCGTGTCATCGAACGCGACCCATCGCAAGGCGTAGAGGCGAAGGACCTCACTGTCATTACGCCGGACGACTACAAGCTCAACCAGAATTATCCGAACCCGTTCAATCCAACGACAACCATTTCGTTCTATCTTCCTATCAAAGATAATATCTCGCTGAAGGTGTACGATGTGCTCGGACGGGAAGTTCGCACGCTCATCAACAACGAACAGCGTGAAGCCGGAACAGGACGCGTGGTGTGGGACGGACGTGACAATGGCGGGAAGGCAGCAGCGTCAGGAACATATTTCTACACACTCAAGTTTGGAAACTTCGACAAGACGAGCAAGATGGTGTTGCTGAAGTAGGTCGAGTCTCCTGACTCGACAAGACTGAGTTCACCCAATCAAGAATGATAAAGCCCTGGCAAAGAAATTTGCCGGGGCTTTTGTGTTAAGAACCTCATAGGGCATCCTTCGACTTTGCTCACGAAAAACGTTCGCTGCGCTCAGGATGACGAAAGATCAATGTCATTCCGAACTTGTTTCGGAATCTTTTACGGAGAAACCTGCTCGACTTGATGGATGCTGTAATTTATTGAAACCCGCTTCGAGGGCGGGACAAGTCCAGCTTCACACGCGGCAGTGGATGCATTTTTCTGATGCTAAATCAAGCTCAGCCTGTTATGATTCATTGCTACATTCATATCTAAAACAAAAAGCCCCGCCGGAGTCCGACGAGGCTTTGTCTGCAAGAACCGTCAACTTTCTACAGTCCAATCCCCAACGAAAAATATTGAATGTTCTTCAAGCGCCCGTAATCTGCAAAGCCGTAATCGACTTTGAAGGAGATGGAGTTTTCAACTGTGTAGTGCATGCCGAGTCCCCACGAAAGTCCCTGTTCGGAGTCGCGGAGGAAAAGAGATTTGTATCCGGCGCGGGCGAACAGAATTTCACGCCATGAAAGCTCGAGACCGCTGTTGACATATTCCGTATTGTCGTTCGGATGCGTCGCATCAACGGCAAACGTTGTCCGGAAATCCTCGAACGGATGAAGATCATAGGCGATACCGATCCGGAATGTCAGCGGCAAATCGAATTCACCCGTTTGATAGGTCGCAGGAATATTATTCGGCCCGCTTCCGACGTTTCCGTTCGGGTCGTTGTTGAAATACAGATCGCGACCTTCAAGTTTCATTTTGGTTCCGAAGTTGGAAATTGCCGCGCCCAATGTGAGGCCGGTAATTTCCGATATGTACAGCGTTCCAAAATCCATAGCGAATGCGCTTGCACTCTCGCTCCAGACCGCTTCACGGATAAACTTTGCATTAAAGCCTATCGAGAATCTGTCAGTAAGGTTTCGTGCATAACTCAGGCCGATCGCAAGCGAGCTTGCATCCCACCGACGTCCGTCGCCCTCAGGAAAGTCAACCGTCCGCACCAGATCTTCCGGCACGCGCAGCGAGATCAGCGAAAGTCCGAACGACCCGAGATCGCCGATGTGCATCATGCCTGCAGCAAAATCGTAATTGATATCGGCAAGCCAATTCGCATGAGTGAATGTCAGCTCGCTGTTTTGTTCGAGGCGTGATAACCCAGCGACATTCCAGTAGATCGCCGAGATGTCCCGCATGCTCGCAACTTGCGCGCTGCCCATGCCAAGGGCACGCGCACCGACGCCGATCTTCAGGAACTGCGCAGATGTTGTACCGACTTTTGATGTACTGCGGAACAGTTGTCCATGCGCAGCCGATAGCGGAACAATGCAGGCAAGCACTCCCGCAATGACAAGCGCAGTCCGTGTTCTGCCGAAAATTATTTTATCAAAAAATTCCATTCTGTTCTCCGTTTCTTATTTAATCAATGCAAGTCTGCCGATTTTGCTGCCGAGGCCCGGAACATCCACATGATAAATGTAAACGCCGTACGCAAGGCGCTGGCCCTCGTTGGAAAGTACATTCCATCGGGCAATGCTTGTGTTGTCATCTTTCGGAATTGTTGCCACCAGTTCGCCCACCATCGTATAAATGCGGATGGTACAGCGCTGTGGCAGGTTGCGGAACTGCAATTGATTCTCGCCACGAAGGTTTGAGGTTGTGCCCGGACCCTCCGTGCTGCTGAAGGCGACGTACGGATTCGGGACGGCGTAAATACGGTTAAGGAGAGAGTCCTTATCCGCCACCTCGTACGTTACAGATTTGGTGGTGAAAGAATACTGGTCGCCCTTCGTGAAATTCTTTGTCGTCTTCGCTTCATACGTGTTCCCTTCTGCCGGAAGAATCGCCGTCCGGTTCGCGACTGAATCAAAGAACACACTCATCATCAGCGTATTTGAATTCGGCGGACTGAACTTTGCGGGAGTCAGGAATGCAAGTTCGCGGCCCGGCCTCCATATGGTATCGGTAATACCTCCGGAGACGATAATCTGTACTTTTGTCGTGTCCGTAATGTTCACAACGCGGAAGGGAACGACAACTTTCTTTTGCTTCGACGTATTCAGCAGCGTATCGCCTGGGAAGAGCCATCTGCCCTGTGCATCGCGGTCCGTATTATTCCAGACGATCTGAAAGTCGAGCGGCACTGGCTTGAACACATTGTTGAAGAAGAACCGCGACCGCCCGATGCGTGCAACAAGATTTGTGTTGTTCTTAATCCTCCAGCCGCTGCGTGCCGAATCCAACCCGAGCACTTCATTGTTGACGAACAGCTTCAATCCGTTGAATGTCGGATTATCGTCCTGGTTATTCATGCGGTCGCTGTGGAAGATGACATAGTATTCGTACCGGATTTCATATTCGCCGGGAGGAAGCGAACCCGAGGAGACACCGCGAATTCTGCCTGCCGCTGCATCAATCCTGTAATTCGCTGGCGGGACTGATACGCCGGAAGCATTCACGACCGTTACGCTGGAGGCGATCAGGTTGGAGCGTGTTAACGGTACATAGATTGTGTCCCGTGACGTGAATTTCTCGGAGAAACCCAGTTCCGGTTTTACATTGAAGACAACCTTGTTGCCTGCGGTATCGAAATCAACAATGTACGTGACGTTGTCGAGCACGGCAAGATCATTCAGTACTTTCACGCTCATGTTTCCGGTTGCAATACCACGCAACCGCTGGACTGAGTTATTTCCTGCCAATCCTGCCTTGCGGGCGCCGCTTGCAAGCGGGCCCGGTGTTACCGCCGCAGTATTGACATCAAAGGAAAGTGTTCCGCTGATAACGTCCTGAAGAATTGCTGTTTGAGATTCTGTCGGAGGAAGCTGAATACCGAGGGAATCAAATCCGCGATCATAGGAAGCGATAGCGTAATAATATGTTTTTCCGTTCGTAACGGAGGAGTCAACATACTGATGGACGAGCCCCGTATTCGAACCGAGATCGAATTTCACGCCGCGACCCTGATACTCCACCGGATGCAATCCTTGCCATGAATCGACAAGGTCATATTGTGCGCGAACGCCGTTTTGCACGAACGCTTTCCCGAGGAATGGAACACCGTTCGCATCGGTAATTGTAAACACGTCGGAGAAGGTCGGGTCTTCACTGCGGTAAATTTTATATCCCTCAAAGTCGTTGACATTCGTCAGCGGATCGATGGTGCTTTCCGCGATATTATCCCAATATAGAGTCACGCGTTTATCTCCCGCAACTGCCGTCAGGTTTGGCTTGGGCGGCGGCTGCGCGAAGCGATAGTTCGCCTCCAAAATGCGTTGCGATGTTTCTGAATTGAGAAGAAGATCTTGCAGATTGGTTCCCATAATCAATGCAACCGAAAACCGCTGTGTCCCTCCGGGTTCCAGCGCAAAAGGTCCTGAACCATACAGGAACGCATTGTCTCCCGGTGTCGTAAAGAGTGTCTGATTGATATCGATAGTGTCTTCAGAAATCCATTGGAAGAAGAGCGGATCGTTGATGGGAAAGTTCGGCGCTCCCCACGGGAATGCGCGGAAGCTCGTCAATCCGATCTGATCGGATTCATTCACGTCGCGGATGCCGAAGTTCGGTTCGGATGTAAAATTGCCGCGGGAGTCGTAGCCGATATCAGGCTTTCCATTTCCTTCACCGAAGTCGCCGGTGTTGGGAATTCCATCCAGACCGACATCGTCCTTTTCAGGATCCCAGTTACCGTTTTCATCTCCCGACCAGCGGGGTTTGGGCGAACCGTAGAGGCGTTTGTATTTATTTGTATCGGCAATACCGAAGGTGAGGGGACGCGTAACACCGTCGATGTATACGCCCGCAGCGTTAAATGGACTTTCATCGATGATCCCATCGTCGTCGTTATCTTTCCCATCGATGGAATTTGTCGGGCTCTCAAGGAATTTGAATCCGAAATAGCCTGTCGGTAAACCTCCGTCGCCGCGTCCGTCCACATCCCACGAGTACATGATATTGCGCGCCCGCTGACTGACGGTAGAATCCTTCGGGCCATAGAACCCGTTCAGGTCGTCGTTGAAACTTCCGGGTCCGCCGACATGCGGATCGCCGTACATACCAAACCACACCTTGTTTAAGGTCCGGGGGCTGCGGTTGGTAACCCGGTAGACAAGAAAGATAATGTCTTCTGCAAGTGGATTGTTGAATTGGAAAAAGCGACACTCCATCTCAAGTCCGAGTCCGCGTTTTGTCGAATCAGCGGGAAACGGATAGTAGGGGAATTCCGCGTTCGTGTAATCATCCATTGCGAAGTAGACTTCTTCGTCCGGAGACGTTGCGTCGTTGCCGAGAAATGCCGGCCATACGTATCGTCCGGCTCCGAAATTATAAAACGATTCGGGCCAGCTGTGCGGTTTGCGTGTAAGATCGCCGCCGACATCTTTCCTGTGACTCCATGCTGCGATGTCCGGTTGTCCGGGAGCGGAATAACCTGCTTGTGGCAGCCAACCCCACTTCAATCCGCTTGGTGAATAATCCCCTTGCGAGGCCAGCCACAAGCCATCATCAACAATGCGCAGTGTATCGCCGGGAGCGCGTACAATCTGAGCCGCGACGAGCGGGGCAAATTCGTATCCATAACCGAGCTTGTTCCATACGAGATCGAAAATATTGCCGCCGGTGTTCGGCCGCGTGATAGATCCGTAATTGTACAAGCTCGTCGTAATCTTGTTTCCGTTGATTATAAGACTTTTGATTTCGCCGGGACTTCCGGTGAGATGGTCGGGGTTCAACCCGTTAAGGATTTCCATATACTCGTTCACACGGCGTTTCATTTCCGGTGAAGCGGTTTTGGAATTGAAATGCTGCCAGTCGATATCATCGAACCGTCGCAGCGACGGGTGATCCTTCAGCAGCGGCCCTTGTGCGAATGCAACTGCGGCCACAACAAGAGAAAAAATCAGGAGTTTCGGTTTGCGCATAATATTCCTTTTTGAGATTGCTTCACATTGTCATATTCATTGAAAAGAGCCTTACCATTTTCCGATCAGAAAATAATCGAAGCCCCGAGGCGTACAAGGCGGGGACTGCCAATGTTGCGCGGGTTCGCATCGAGATTGTCCAGCACACTGTTCGAAATCAATCCAACATCTCCGCGGTTGATGCGACGTCGGATATCCGCATAAATGTTCGGATTCAGAATCGAATTAATATCATAGAGCGCGCTGCCCGAGCTTGCATACACATCAAGCTCGTTTTGCACATCAAACAAATTATCGACCTGAAGGAAGATCGAATATTTCAATGGTCCGAGTTCAAAGAATTTTTCCGCTTTCAAGTCAACATTCCATTGCACCGGCTGACGGTCGCTGTTCTGCACGAAGGTAATCGGCACAACATTGGATGGGAACGCGGGTGTGTACGGGGTTCCTGTCCGCACGTAGCCGAGCAAACTGACAGACCAGTCCCTTGGCTCGCTCAGCGTAACCGTTGAAGTAATTGTATGGCTCCGGTCAAAGCTGAAGGGCACAAGATACGTTTCGCTTAATTGTCCGCGTTGCTCGTTGAAGAATATTTCCGCTGCGGGTTCCGTCCTGTTGCCGTCGGCGATCTGGAATGTGTAATCAATCGTAGCGGAGAGGAGTTCTTCCGGACTTCTTCGCTTCAGCAACGAAATACTGATGCCGCGTGTATTGGCGTAGTTGAGATTGGTGAGAAGAAAGTAAGGCTTGTCGCCGCGTGCGGTTTCAATTCGCTGCGTCGCAATATAATTGTCGACGTCTTTATAGTAGCCCGTCACTTCGATTTTCAAATTGTCCGTAAGCCCCTGCTGCAAACCCAGCTCGTACTGAATGCTGCGCTGCGGATTCACTTCGGGATTGCCGAATGTCGGTGTCGTTCCCTGTGGAGCGCGGAAATTCGGATTCGAATAGAGGCTTGCAAGTGACCCGATTTGATAGAAATGTCCGTATGAGAACCGGATTGTTCCGCGGTCGGTAATCGGATAGGAGACGCTGAAGCGCGGAGCGAGCATGTGCTTAACAGTGGCTTTCTTTGCTCCGGCCGCATAAAATCCCAGCGAATCCCCGAGGAAATATTCGTTGCTGATAGTCGGATTGTAATTTGCTTTGGGATCAAAGTATTCGTAGCGCAAGCCGAGGTTCAGGATGATGGAAGTGAACAGCTCAATCTTATCCTGAAGGTAACCTGTCAGTTGCAATGGCTTGCGTGTATAGTTGATGTAGCCTTCGTTGACGGTCGGGATGAACGGAAACAGCTTTACGCCATGCACCAGATCTTCAACCGTGAATGACTTGCTGTGATTATTCGGGTCGCCGAAACGCAGCGTGTACGATTCAACTTCAAGCTTATGGCTGCGGACTTCCGCGCCGAATTTTACTTCGTGGTTTGTAAACAACTGGGCGACGAGATCAAACTTTCCGCCAATCATTGTCGACTTGCGCGTAAACCTATTGAGGTCCGTTCCGCCCGTCAGAAAGTTTGTGTTCGGCAATGTTGACTGGTAAAATGCAGAGAGATACCTCGGATCGTTAATGTTATCGTAGGTGTAGCTCTTGCCGTTATCAATTATATAGGAGCCTTTAAGTGTGTAGAAGGCATTCTCTCCGAGCGAATGTGTCCATTCCAAGGAATGAAATGTGCTTTGACTGCGATCCAGCGATCTGCCATCAGGCCTGAACCGGTACGCAATTGAACTCGATGTCGGACTTAATCCGTTGTCGTATACTATTTCGTATTTCAACCGCATTTCGGGAGTGAAGCGAAAACGAATATTGCCCTGCAAATTGTACGACCTGCTCCAATTGAGAGGAACGACATCGCCGTTGCCTGTCGGGCCGCCCCTGCGGTCACTCGTATCGCGACTGAATGCGCCGAAGTAGAGCGGATCGGAAGAACTGCCGCGACGCGGATCGCCGGATGGAAATGCCGAAGGATAAAGGAACGCATCCTGCGGATTGTACAGTTGCTGCCCGTATAAAAATCCGCCAAACCAATTGTAAACGCCGGAAGCATAAAACGAAATGTCGTCTGTGAAGATCGGTCCGCCAATCGAAGCTTCGGTGCGGTTGACATTCGTCGGGGTAATCTTGTCGATATTGAAAAATAAGTCCTTGTGCGAGCTGACGTGATCGCCGGTGAGGACTTTCAGGCTGCCGCTCAGGTTCGAGCCGCCTTCTTTCGTCACATAATTCACAACGCCGCTTAAAGCGTTGCCGTATTCTGCGCTGAATGTTCCGCTCGAAACAGAAACTTCCTGCACCGCATTCGTAGCCAAGCCGACAGAGCGCGTGTTGCCGTACGGGTTGTTGATGTTGATGCCGTTGAGCGTATAGGCGATCTCATTACCAAGTCCGCCGCGTATGTGCAATCCGCCGGCGTCATCCACGGTCACTCCGGCTTGCAGTCCGATAATCTCGCTGATTTCCGTTACAGGGAGTTCAGTGATCGTTTCGGAGGAGATGGATGCAACGGGATTGGTAAGATCCTTGCGGATGAGCGGTGTGCGTTCACCCTGAACGACCACCTCATCCACCGTAACATCACCCGGCTGAAGAGACATATCCAACGTTGTTGTAAAATCAGTTGAGACCCGGACTCCCTTCACCGCATATTTCTTGTATCCGATGTAGGAGGCGACAACATCGTAGTTGCCGGGCGAAACATTCAGGATGACGAACCGTCCGTCAACATTTGTCGTTGCGCCAAGCACCGTTCCTTCGAGGCGTACGTTGACGCCGGGAATTGTCTCGCCGGTTTTTGCATCAGTGATGCGCCCGGAAATTTTTCCCGAGCTGCCCGCGCCGGCAATGCGAGGAACGACGATGGTGAGTAGAAACAGAATGGCAAAGCGGTAAAGATGCTTCATGCCGAACCCTTTGATTTATTTTGTGAGTAGACGTGTTTTGTTTGCTGGGAAGACGGAGGTCGCTGACCATGATGCGCAACGTCCGGGACCGAACAGGAAATACTGCAAAAATATAGAGAATACCGTCTGGTATGTCAAGGAAGAAACCAAATACTCTGCTAAGAGTGAAACTCTGCGCAGAGATAATTCATTCGGATTCCGCACTTGATTATCTCCGTCATTCTCTTAACATTGTGCCATCACTTCGCAGCAAAATTTTCTATTCACATCAATAACCGGGAGGCTTCCATGAAAAAACTGCTACTCCTCATTGCAGTTCTTGCAATAACGTTTGTCTCAACAGTGGATGCACAGTGGCGATGCTTGTACGCAACATACGATGATGACGCCTGTCCGACGTGTAACGCCATCGGTTATAACGCAATGGGGGTTGGCGTTATTAAGGAGAATATGTTTATCGCGTTAGCCACCCGTCTGAACGTTTCTAGTTTCATGATTCCTTATGTCAATGCAGATTCGGCTCAAGGTCGCCGTTATACGTACGGGTACGGAAGTACAACGTCCGGGATTTATCAGGTGTGGTCGGATGGCAGTTTCGATCAGGTGCAAATGTATAACGCGTTTTCAATTGTCGCGACACCGGACAGTTTCATCTATGTTGCCAACAATAATAATCCTGCGACCAACAACGACCCCGACCATAATATTCTTGTCTTCAAATATGTACGCGATACTATCACCGTTGTCCCGCCCTATTCCAGAACAGCAGCCAGCACGACAGGTATTTATGGACTGTCTCTTGATGCGAGCAAACGGGTGTATGTCTGCAACGATACGACAACTAACCAGGCGCAGGATATAAAAATTTTCCGGCCGGCCGCGCTATGGGATCCATCGCACGTTGAAACGCCGCTGCGAACCATTGACTTGCCGAACGGAATCTATAAGGGGATTGCTGTCACGCCCGATGGAGCGAATATCTACATCAGCGATTATAGCAACAGAAAAGTTTTGAGATATACCGGTTCCGTAGCTTCAGGATACTCATTGAATGTAGGCTTTAATTTCCAGCTTGCGGCGACCGATACGGTACCGTTAACCGTCGCCAATAGACCGAGACCTCTTGGTCTTGCGTACCTTTCGCCGAATAATATTCTCGCTGTGGCATGCGACTCTGTCTTTGGTGGAAGTGCATCCTACCCTTACGGCAGAATTTATTTCCTGAATGGGAATACCGGCGCCCTGATTTCTCCCGACACGAATCTGAACAAGATTGACGAAGCTTCATGGAACTTTGCCTTGACCGGAGGATACAATCTCCGGGCCGGAGGCACAGTGCCGGGCAATGCATCGGGCTACACATCAACATACGACGTAAAGTTTGATGCAAACAAAAACGTGTACACGCAATCGTATTATGGTTGGACAGTTGACAAGTGGAAATATAATGGAACACTGCCGACAATCACCGGTGTGGAAGAAGTGGGTGGTACAATCCCCCAACAATATATGTTGAAGCAAAATTATCCCAATCCGTTCAACCCGACGACGAATATCGAATTCTCACTTTCACAATCAGGTCACGTGAGCCTGGTTGTGTACGATGTGATCGGACGCGAAGTGGCACGGCTTGTCGATGAATCGAAAGATGCCGGCAATTTCAGAGTCACGTTTGATGCGAAAGGTCTGACGAGCGGAACGTACTTCTACACACTCAAGTCCGGAGAATTTGCACAGACAAAGAAACTGCTCATCTTGAAGTAAGAACCTTTAGCCCGGAATTGAAAAGATGCAGTTCCGGAGTTCGTCATTAACGATTTGAACGTATCCCCGTACGGCAGAAAGACCAAAGCCGTGCGGGGATTTTTTTTCGCCGGTAATGTTCTGGTATTATAGACAGGCCTTTCTTATATTTGTTCAGATTTCTCTCGCAGATGGATTTGTTTCCCTGTCGTTTAAACGAAAGATACTCAATGAAGACACTCGTACTAATTTCACTTGTTGTTCTGAGTTGTTCCGGCGTGTTCGGTCAACTACGGATAACTCACGTCGAACAACTTGCCCTTGATGAATCCGGGCAGTGGAGCGTTCCGCGTTTTTCGCCGGATGGCAGGAACATCTATTTCTCCACATTTGATTATCAGGGCATTTGGGAATATTCGCTGGATCGTAAAACCCAACGCCTGATTACGAACGATCCCCGATCCGGTTACGGATTTTGCATCTCACCGGATGGTAAGAAGATTGCGTATCGCCGGACATTGAACGAAACGAATGCGTCCGATCGCATACAGGAAATTGTCGTGAAGGATTTATCAAGCAATTCCGTTGAAGTCCTTTCACGCGGATCGAATCTTTCTGTTCCGGTTTTTTCAGGCTCCGTTGCAGTCTATTCAGACGGGAACGTTGCGAAAAATCTGACCTCGATAACGATACCCTCGAAGCCAGTCGTTGCGGGAATTGAAGACACGAAAATTGCCCTCATCATCAACTCAAAAAAGATTTTGTTTGATCCGTTAGGAAAGGGAAGCTACATCTGGACCGTGCTTTCGCCGGATGGCAAAAAAATCGTAGCAACCGACATGGCAAGAGGTGCATTTGTCGCGGGGCTGAACGGGAATGTTCTTGCACGCCTCGGCAAGCGCAATGCTGCTGTGTGGACAAGAGATGGCAACTGGCTTGTGTATATGAACGATAAGGATGATGGCGAGAATATTCTTTCGTCGGATCTCTTTTGCGTTTCAGCAGACGGCAGGAAGACGCGTCAACTGACATTTACCACCAACATGGTTGAGCTGTATCCGGATTGTTCGCCGGCCGAAAATAAAATTGTTTGCAGCACGCTCACGGGAAAAATAATTCTCCTGACCTACGGGGAGGTGCGATGATGAAAA
>JBKJJX010000334.1:0-4997 GCA_046597825.1 Bacteroidota bacterium
AGAAATGGCTGAACATCTGAACGCAGCGGAGAGCTATTACAGATATTGAAGGGATGGCATGGCACGCGATCCAAAGAAGCCCGGGACATTCGAGGAGGAAGAAACAGAGTGTCGAAGGCTTCTCGTGGCGGGTGTAACCCGGCTGTCACGGTTTCCCGAACCAATCCACGTACCGTGACAGAACTTCGGGTAATCCGATGCTGTCTGCGTATCGAATAAACGGTAAGTGTTGTCGTCACGGTGCACGGCGGCACATGTAACCGTGACAACCCGGAGAAAAAACCGCGTCTCACCCTGCAACCACTCCTTTCTCTTTGCAACTCTGTTAAAAAAAAACTATGTTGGGTTGAACCCACATGGTGCAATGCACATGCAGGAGCCATATCCATCCGACCTAACCTCCGGAACACCGATGCGCATACTTCTCGTTGAAGACGAAAAGAAAGTTGCCAAATTCATCCAGCAGGGACTGGAAGAAGAACATTACTCCGTCGACGTCGCAAATGACGGTGAGCGTGGTTTGCAAATGGCAACGAACGAGGAGTACGATCTTTTGATCCTGGACGTGATGCTGCCGAAGATGAGCGGCCTTGAGCTCATCAAGAGTGTGCGGGCAAAAAAGAAAACAACCCCAACACTCATGCTCACAGCAAAGACAGCAACCGAAGACAAAGTCGCCGGGCTCGACAGCGGCGCCGATGATTATCTGACCAAGCCTTTTGCATTTGAAGAACTGGTTGCCCGCGTACGATCGCTGTTGCGCCGCGGTGCACAGGAAAAATCAACGCTGCTGAAGGTTGCAAACCTCGAACTCGACACGGTTTCGCACAAAGCAAAGCGCGGCGGCAAGACAATTGAATTGACGGCGAAAGAATATTCGCTTCTTGAATATTTCATGCGCAACCGCGACCGCGTACTCAGCCGCACGATTATCTCGGAACATATCTGGGATTACAATTTCGATACCGGCACGAACATCATCGACGTGTACGTGAACCACCTGCGCAACAAAATTGATGACGGCTTCGAACCCAAATTGATTCATACTGTCCGCGGCGTCGGGTATGTTATGAAAGAAGGATAGTCGTGGCGTTCTGGCACCAATCGATCCGCACGAGGCTGACGTTCTGGTACACGCTGCTTGTCGTTTCCACGCTCGCGGCATTCGGACTTGCCGCATATATTTATACCCGCAACCAACTCTCCAACAATCTCGATCTCTCGCTTCGGAATGAAGTCCGCTGGGTGAAGGACTACATCTCCCCGCAAGCAAGCAAAGTAAAACCAAGCAAACGTTCCATTGACGCCTTGCTGCGGAAAAAAAATAACCGGTTGCCGCAGGCATTTGTTGGGCCGGTGCTGCCTGACAGCACCGGAGAAGAGGCAGACGAAATCTGGAATCAGATTTTCAAACACTCACTCATCAGCCCTAAAAAAACATTCATCCAGGTGGAAGACAGTCGCGGGGAAATCATCTACCGGAACTTTGGACTTGGAGTTGACAGTCTCGTCATCCCGGACAGTCTCGCGTTCAACACGACCACGTTGATGACCACCAACCCGACTACAACGGGACTGCGCATGGCGGTGTTCCGGGATGACAATTTCACGATCGTGGTTGCGTATTCGTTACGTGATCTGGATGATGTACTCGAAAACCTGTTCTCCATCTTTCTGTACCTGATTCCAATTGTGGTTCTGGTTTCGATTCTCGGGGGATTGTATCTGGCGAACAAAGCGCTGGCGCCTGTGCACGACGTGACGATGCGGGCGAGAAAAATCACAGCGGAGAATCTTGACCAGTCCATTCCCCAGCGTGAGATTAACGACGAGATTGGCCGGCTTGTTCAGACGATGAACGATATGATTCACCGCCTGCATAATTCGTTTGCCCAAATGCGGCAATTTTCCTCAGATGCTTCGCACGAATTGCGCACCCCGCTGACGATCATGCGTGGAGAAATTGAGCTTGCATTGCGGAGTGAAAAAAATCCTGATGAGTATCGTCGCATATTGGCGAGCACGCTGGAGGAAATACTCCGCCTGAAAACAATCATCGACAATCTGATGACGCTGGGAAAAGCAGATCACGGCTTGTACGATATGAAGCTGGAAGAAGTCCACCTCGATGCAATGATACGAGATTTGTATGATGACACGACAATGCTTGCTGAATCCAAGAACATTATCGTTGAGCTCAGGAAGGCCGAAGCGGTTACGATTGTGGGGGATAAAGGCAGGCTGCGGCAATTATTTTTGAATCTCGTCGACAACGCAATCAAATACACACCGGTTGGCGGACGTGTTGCACTTTCTGTTGAGAGACAGAACGGCTCGGCGTTTGTGGAAGTGGAAGACAGCGGCATCGGAATTCCTTCGCAGGACATCAGCAAAATCTTTGACCGGTTTTACCGCGTGGATAAAGCGCGTTCACGCGAAATGGGCGGAACAGGCCTCGGCCTTTCGATTGCAAAATGGATTGTAGAGCTTCATCGCGGAGTGATCGAAGTGCAAAGTGAAGTGAACAAGGGCAGCAAGTTTACGGTCAGACTTCCCATCAACTAAAAGGATAACCTATGAAGAAATTCGCAGTGGGCGCAATGCTCTTTGCGTTTGCGCTGAGCGCTTTCGCTCAGCAAATTCCCAAAAAACCGGAAGCCATTCCGCCTTCCGAGGCAACAGCACCAGCCGAATCGAATATTCCCGCGCCGGAACAAAAGCCAACGCCAGCAGTGAACCCGGAGTCAAATACCAAAGTGTCAAAAGAAAAAAGACAGATACGGCGAACGCCAAAGACATCAACAGCGAAGAAGGATACGTCGGAAAAGAAGTAAGATCAGTTCGGCGGATTGAAAATAAAAAAGGGCCATCAAGCGATGACCCTTTTCTTGTTCTATAAAAACAGCTTAGTAATCGGCGCCGAGCGACAAATAATATTTCGGCTCGGAGAATCCGCTCCAATACCACGCCCACGCAACATCAAGTTTTACAAGGAAGCCGAGGAAATAAATCCGCGCTCCGGTTCCCATTCCCATCAGCAGATCCCTTGTCACCGTATTACCGGCGGCGTTTGTGGTGAACGCACGATAATCCTTTTCTTTATTCCAGGCGCTGCCCATATCAAAGAACATTGCGCCATTGATACTCTGTAAACCGATTGGTAACGGCCCCGCTTGCAGGAAGGCAAACAGCGGATAGCGGAATTCAAAGTTGAACAAGCCGTACCGCGACCCGATTGCAGCGTTGTAATTGTAGCCACGCAGCGGTAATCCTGTTTGAAGGAAAATGTAATCTTCAGCATTCTCCAGCGGGATGTAACCGCCTTCAAACTGCCGGTTGATCCAGCTATCAACACCACCAATGATAAACTTCTGCGGGTTTCTTCCGAAACTTCCTCCGCCCGCGAGCCGAAGGGCAATACTGTACTGCCTGCCCAAACGCAAATATGTTCTGTAATCTCCCGTCACATTGACGAAACTCAAACCTGAAGCTCCCAACTTGGGAGTGCCGAACACATTCATCGTATACCGCGAACCATTCACAGGCCCGGTGAAGCCCCAGAGTGATGTATCATGCGTGTAGCCGAGCGAAGGAACGACGACACTTCTCTTTTGCGTGGGGTCTTCGATGTGCTCAAGGTTTTCCCGCGAGATATTGAACCAGCTTAGCCCGAAATCCAATCTGCTGAATCTGTCGATCGGGTATTGAGCATTCAATCCCGCTCCGTATGTTCTGAACCGGTAGAGGCTTCCCTGGAAGCGGTCATTCACAATGACGAAACGGGCACTGTGAAACGCAGTGAATCCGTAATCAATGCGGCCGGGCAGATACAAATATTGCAATGCGTAATCACTGTTCTTCAGATCGAGCAGAAGATTCGTTACGAATACAATCTGGTGGTTGCCGAGCATGTCACTAAACGCCATGATCGTCGAGCCTGTTACGCCGTAGAACGTGTTGTATCCTGCATTACCGTAAATAATATCCGGCGAGAAGTTCAGCTTGTATTTGTTGACTTTGTAGTTGCCGTTCTTGTCCATGTTTCCGGCGATCTTCGGCAATTTGGAGATTGTGGAATCTGAAGGCACGTTCTCGGAACGCACGACATCCGGTGCGAATGCGCTGAAATCGATTTGAACATCCCCGCCATAGAGCCCGGTCGAGTCAGACTTCGCCGGCTTCTCTGCAACAGCGGACGTGTCTTTCTTCTCGGCAATCGGAGGAGCGAATTTTGTCTTAAAAAATTCCGTGAGCTCAAGTTCGGACACTTTGAGGTCGCGCTCGAACGGATTGCGCATCAGGAACAAATCGAACCCGGCATAGTTCAATGATGCAAACGCCAGCTTTGAACCGTCACGCGAAAGCGAAAGCTGGTAGACACCGCTCAGGGAGTTTGTAATGGGGCGTGTCGCATGCGTCTCGAGGTTGAGCTCGTAAATATTGTTGATGCCGTTCTTATCTGACACAAAGAGAATCTTTTTTCCGTCAGGAGAAGCAACAACCGAACCCTCATCGCTATGCTGCCAATCCAGCAAACGCTCCATAGATCCGGTTTCGATGTTTATTCTATAGAGATCCCGTTCTGAATAATCGTAATGGAGCATGTCCGCCGTTTTGCCGCGGAGATTTTCACCGCGATCTGAAGCAAAAAACACCGTGTTCCCATCCTGCGACCATGAGGGATCCGAGTCGCTAAAGATATCGTCCGTCAGATTTGTTAATTTTTTACTGACCATGTCGTACACATAGATATCCGACTGTTCGAGCTTATTTCCCACGAAGGCCAGCTTATCGCCTTTGGGCGACCAGTCAACGGAGTAAATGGCGTTCAGATCAAATGTAAGTTTTTCACGTTCGCCAGTTTCCATATCGACAATCAGAATAGCATCCTGCTCACCGGCTTTAGCAGCGAGAGCAATCTTCTTTCCATCCGGGGACCAGGTGAGCCGCGGCGTCAGCAGGTTCAACTCCTCAAAATCATTTGTCGTCTGTCCGTC
>JBKJJX010000031.1:0-6192 GCA_046597825.1 Bacteroidota bacterium
ACTCGGGCAAAGAAAGCCACCTCGGTGCCCGCACTGTCGATCTCAACAATAACGGACGAAAAGATATCGTCAGCATCTGTTACGATAGCTATCAACTGTTGCATGTGTGGAGGAATGAACCGATTCTGGCGTCATCACCCCTAAGCTCATCGGGACCACAGGGCTTCGCACTTTTCCAGAATTATCCGAATCCTTTCAATCCAACGACTGAAATTGGTTATCAAATACCGCAAGAACAATTTGTCACGTTAAAACTCTACGATGTGACAGGCAGAGAAGTCAGGACACTCGTTAACGAAATGCAACCCGCGGGGAGATATGAATTAACGGTGGATGCAAGAGGACTTGCAAGCGGCATATATTTGTACAGGCTCGATGCGGGTAATTTTTCTCAGACCAAAAAATTTGTCTTGATTCGTTAGTGAGAGTAATTGCGTCCCACCGATTCCCTCCTTACCTTTATTTCCGACTTGATACGGTTGCAAATTCTATTTTTTGAGTTTGACGTTTAAGGTAACTTGCCTGGCCGACATTCCATAAGCACGGCCATCATATTTTTGGAGTGATATTGAAGATAGCGTTTGTCAGTCAACCATGGGATGAGATAAGAATTCCGTTCGAGGGACGAAGCTCAATGTCCATTCTAACGTATGCGCTTGCGAAGAGGCTTTCCTCCTCAAACGAAGTCCTCGTGTACACGAGGCTTAATCATGGCCAGCCAACAGAAGAGACATCCGACGGAATTCGTTTTAAACGCTTTGCTGCCACGATGGAAGACAAGCTTCTTCGTCCCCTGAAAATCATTGTCCGGCTTCTCGAGCGGCCAACATCCGATCGTCCACTCTTTTCCCGTCTGATCTACTTTTTCCTTTACGGGATGAGAATAGCAATGGATTTGCGGAAAGAGCGATGCGAAATAATTCACATTCACAATTTTTCTCAATTCGTTCCTATCATGCGGGCGTTCAATCCCCGGAGCAAAATTATTCTCCATATGCATTGCGAGTGGCTGACGCAATTGAATCCCGCAATGATCCGAAAACGATTAAACAAAACAGACGTAATCATCGGAGTCAGCGAACATATCACGAACAGGGTGCGCGAGCGTTTCCCTGAATTCTCCACCCGATGCGTCACGCTGTACAATGGCATCGACACTTCCTTCTTTGCGCGTAAACCTTCAGCCGTTGCAAATAAAAATAATGGACGCAGAACAATACTGTCGGTTGGGAGGCTCTCGCCGGAAAAAGGAGTGCATGTACTCATCGAGGCGTTTTGTAAAATCGCCGTGACACTCCCTGATGTTGATCTTATGATAATAGGGTCCGCAACACCCACAGCATTTGAGTTTGTTGTGCTTCTGGCGAAGGATCCCAAGGTTGCAGATTTGAGCAGGTTTTATGCCGGCAAATTAAAAAGAAGCGATTACATCGGTCGACTTCACGAAAACGTTCCAGCCGAATTACAAAGCCGCGTCAAATTCCTGGGTGAGATAACACAAAAAGAAATTGTTGAATGGTATCATAGCGCCTCTGTTTTTGCTTTTCCGTCCGTTTGGGACGAACCATTCGGCATTCCGGTTATTGAGGCGATGGCTTCCGGCGTGCCTGTTGTCGCGACTCGAAGCGGCGCAGTTCCGGAAATTATCGAGCACGGAAAAACCGGTTTGCTCGTCGAACAAGGAAGCTCCGATCAGTTAGCAGACAGTTTATCGCGTGTGCTGGGCGATGTTTCGTTCAGCACGTCGCTTGGCTCATCCGGAGTTGCTGCCGTGCAAGACCGTTTCTCCTGGAATAAGATCGCTGCACGGTTGCAGGGTATTTATGAGCAAGCATAGAATTCACGTTCATCCATTCACACATGCAGGCATATACCAGTATGAGTCTCGCACAATACTTTCGAAGCACAAATGTATTCCGTTTTTTGAAGTATGGTATTAAGGATTCCTGGGGTTACGTCAGGTTTGCCGACTATCTCGATCTCCCGCGCCTGAATCTTCTGTGGAGAACGCTTCCCTATTCGCAGCAAAACTATGCGAGCCTTTCGAATGTTTATGATCTTACGCATCGTCTGGAAAGCGAGAACATTCCCGGGGCTGTTGTTGAATGCGGAGTATGCCTCGGTGGATGTGCTGCGGTTATGACTTCGATCGTACAACATTCCAATACACCGCGCAATGTCTGGTTATTTGATTCGTTTGCGGGAATGCCCGAGGCGACGGTGGAAGATGTCGGTGAAAGCGCTTCAATTCTCGCCTCCGGGCGAATGACAGGGAATCTGATTGCCGTCGGGACGAACATCGCAACTCTCGACGAGGTCAAAGACGTTTTCTTTAAGAAGTTAAGATTGAAGAATGAACGTATTCATTTTGTGAAGGGCTGGTTTCAAGAAACGCTTCCGTTAACAAAAGATGCGATCGGGCAGATCGGTTTGTTGCGCGTGGATGGGGATTGGTATGCATCCACAAAGGTTGCCCTTGAGGAACTGTACGACAATGTGGTGAGCGGAGGCTATGTGGTTGTGGACGATTATGGCTATTTCCCCGGATGCAAAAAAGCGGTAGATGAGTTTTTCCAATCCCGCGGTTTGCATGTCACATTGCATCCGGTTGACTATTCCCGCGTTTATTTTCGTAAGCCGTAGTCGCCACGCAACAGTTCTCAATCATAAAAAAACGGATGAAGGAGTGCCTTCATCCGTTGAATTGTGCAGAGATTTAGCCTAACGGTTACCGGACAAGCATCATTTTCTTCGAAAGAGATCCTTCGCCTGTCGTTAGCTTGTAGATATAAAATCCACTGCCGATGCTTGATGCATCAAACTGCACAGAATGTAAACCTGCCGCCTGCTTCTGATCAACAAGCGTCGCAATTTTTTCTCCCACAATGTTAAATACTTCGAGTTTCACGCCACTCTCCTTCGCCGTAGAATATCGTATGGTCGTGGAAGGATTGAACGGATTGGGGTAGTTCTGTTGCAGTGCAAACTCGACAGGAGGATCGCCCGCCGCAACCCCGGTAGTTTGCAACGCCTGCACACCATCTGAAAAATGAAATGTCCCATCAAGATCAATCTGCCTCAATCGGTAATACCAGATTCCGGGTGAGGACGTCGGATCAGTGTATGAGTACGTGTGGGGAATAACAGTCGTTCCGTGCCCCGGCACGAACGAGCCCGGGATGGTGACATATCCGCCGAACAGCGATTGCGATTTTTGAATTTCGAATCCATAATTATTCGTCTCCGTTGTCGTCACCCAATCGACGCGAATGGTTTGCGTATTGACGATTGTTGCCTGAAGACTTGCAAGTTGCACAGCCAATGGCGACACAAGAGATTCGCCGTATGCCAGGCCATTGTCCACACCGTTGGTAAAGAAAAACATATAATTGCTAAATGGCTTGAATCCATGACCATATGCCCCGCCTGTTGCAGCGGCGTAGGGTTCAAACCCGCCCCACCCGAATAATTTGATAATTGTTAAACCACCCGTGGGAATTGGATCCGGTGGATAAACGGGTGCCGTTCGTCCAAAGCCGCTGCCATTCGAACCGGTTTGTCCGTACGCGTAGACGAAATAACCGTTGTGGTTCAGTGACCCGCCGTCGAGTGGATCGGGGCCATACGTGCAGCCGCTAAGACTCGTCTCATACGTGTTATAATATGCACATGGATAGAATGACGACTGTATTGAGCGAAGCCATCCGCCTGACCCGTGAACACGATACTCACCGCCGGTGGCAGAGAACTCAACAATGTTCATCCAGCTGCTGCTGTTGTAGATGAGGTAATCAATCTTCATGTAGGGCAAAGACGGGTAGATGGTATACTCAGTAACGGCAGCGGAATAGTTTAAGGTCGCCGTCTTGCTTCCGTCAAGATTATTGCGCGCAACTACGCTTACGAGCGGGCCTCGAAATGTGCAGGCATCCATATAATCCTGGACTACCTGGACGCTGGTGGCTTTCAGTATGCAACTCTTGATTGCAGATTCGACACCGGCTGTGCCACCCGATTGTGTTCTCACGGTAATGATGAAAATATCGTTTTCAAGAAGTACAGTCGGATACGTATTGCCACCCAAATTTTCACTGCCGACAACTATCTGGAACGTTGCTGACGCGGAAGCTGGCAAAAAAAACATCACAGAACAAAGAACAGCAATCGCTGCACAGATACGAAGTTTAACCATGGGGGATTCTCCTGGGGGATTGGATTTTGATTAATTAAACTTGATACGATAAATGTCAAAGATCAGATATAGCAGAAAATTTCTTATCGAATCAGAAGCATCTTACGCACAAGCGTTCCTTGATTCGTTGTAAGCCGGTAGAAATATGTCCCTGTTGCCAAATCTTCACTCGTAAAGGAAACTGTATACAAACCGGCGGATCGGGTGTCATTCACCAGAGTTCGCACAACCTGACCAAGCGGCCATAGTTGGATAAAAATCCCATGTCCATGTAAATGCTGGTGGAAAATGGAATTGCAAACTTGAAGGGAGTGCGGCAATCTCTTAAAAGAGGAATAGAACAGATTATCAACTTCACAGTACTTCAGTCTCCTTCGCACTAAATCTCTCCTACTTTAGGAAGTGACACAGGGTAAGCGGTAAGCCCCGGGGTGTCTCCGATGTCTACAGAGTTCAGACATCTGGCTATATAATATCAAATATGGTTCAAGTTTGCAAGTACAGAAATCACGTAAGTTGTGGCAGGCAAGAAACTTTGCTGGATTTCAAGGGGGGACTTGTGTTGATCTATTGAGGTTGTCAAATATGATTTTCAAGTCACTTGTGCTGACAATTCCACTCAAGTTGAGGTCAGTTGATTTCAGTCCGAATTGATTGAGGGAATTTAACACAACCAATGCGTCAGCGGAATTAATTGAGTCTGAGGCATTGGAATCACCTCCATACATGCCATAGAGAGCTCCGCTTACTTTGATCAGGGGTTGCGATCCAAATGCGCTTGCCAAAGTGGCACTGAAATCATACAATGCGCTTACCTGGCTTAATGGTGTCGCGTTTGCGCTCATTACCGATAAATGATTCCGATGACGAATAACGATATAGTAGTTACCATCGAGCACGTTCGGAAACTTTAGCGAACCTCCGGCAACATCGACAATGATTCCGCTTGTCGTCAAAAAGCCTGCGCGCGTAGTAATCTTGCTGCTCGCCGTGGTTCCTGTACGCAATTCTACGAGAATCCAATCTACTACTGCATTGGGAATGGATAACACATTTTCCTGCCCGTTGTAATTCCAGGGAGGAAGGCTAAACGGCTGCGTAAGCGGCAGAACATTTCGAATTACCGCACGCATCGTATCCCCACCCACATCGAATGGTCCTTGCAACATCACTTTCAGATTTCCAAAAATACCCCACTGTCCAAACGGGCCTGCAGAAAAATTTTGATTTATTTCAGCCGGCGAGAGTGCACGGTTATAAATCGCAATCAGGTGATATTCTCCAAGCCAGGGACGATCATTTGTCAGTTCATTGGCGAATGCAAGTTTATAGTTCTCCCAATTCGAAAACGTCCCGGATACACTCCCGGATGCAGTTTCAATGCCGTTGATATATATTTTGTTGACCCCGGAGGCGTTGCGTGTTGCAACAACATGCGACAACTGTGTTGAAAGAGTTCCGGCTGCACTACTGAGTGACGGTGTCCCATTCGAGGTTGTCGTCGAAGTCCGGCGGCGGAGATCATACGCGTTCGACGGCCCACCTGCAACTCCCTGTCCGAGAGTGAAGTCCCTGTTCTGCGCATCGGAGGATAACGTCACAATACGCGCAGGCCCGTTTTGCGAAGTATTTGCCGGACGTATCCACGCTTCAATTGTAATTTCATCCGTGGATCTGCATGCGTTGTAGATTTTCGTCGCGAGAATAGGCGTGGAAATAATTGTTGATGCATTCACGGATAGATATCCCGGTCCCCACGTAACGTTCGACGGATCCGCGACAGTCAGATTAAGAGGCGCCCCTGCACCCGAAACATCATTCACAACAGCACCGGATCCTTCTTCGAAATTATAAAGGGCCTGCAGCCCGAGCGTAACACGAAAAGTATTCGGGGGATTGACAGTCAGGGTTGCAATGATGCTGAGGGTTTCCCCGAAGACATTTGAAACACGACAACGAAATTTTGCTCCGTCGTCACCCGCAACGGCGATTGGTGTTGT
>JBKJJX010000142.1:0-17123 GCA_046597825.1 Bacteroidota bacterium
GAGCCACGCCACAGCATTTTGTTTCTTCACCGCATCAGGATTCTTCTTCAGACGCTTCACCAGCGCCGCAATTTGCTTTTTTAATTTTGGTAGACTGGCGAACCCGCGCAATTGGATTGCCCAGGCAAACTCGACAAAGTCCGGCGCGTTTTCGAGAAACGATTTCAACCCGACTTCGCCAAGCTTCCTTGCCGTATCAGCCTTAAAGATTTGCGCTCCGCCGTAGACTGTATGAACAGCCTGACGGGCGCCTGTGTCACCCGGATAGTTTCTTGTGTACCCGGCGTTTGCTTCCCGCAAGCGGGCGAAAATTTAGTTCGTTGAATCGTGCGTAAGAGAAGTTGAGTTCGTGTTGCTCATAGAGTTTGGGTGCTCATGTATGTGAGAAGAGAACATCTATCAAAATAAAGGAACGTGTGCATTTCTATCCTTGCTTGTCCAGATTTCCATCCCACAAATATTCTTTTGTTTCTGCAACGATAATGCGATTCAGAAAAATGAGCGAGACAAGATTCGGTATTGCCATCAATCCGTTCGTAATATCGGCAAGCGACCAGACCATCGGCAGAGATAAGACCGAACCAAGCATGATTGCCAAAACCCAGAGCCATCTGTATGGCACAATTACTTTGGGGCCGAGCAAATACTCCGCAGCTTTCTCGCCGTAATATGACCAGCCGAGTATTGTTGAGAAGACAAATGTGAGGAGTCCGCCCGTAAGGACAATAGGCCCGACATACGGAATATCGCTGAACGCAGCTTTGGTTAGAGATGCGCCGCGCAAGCCGTTCATCCACTCGCCGGAATTCACAAGCACAAGGCCTGTCATCGCGCAGATAACAACTGTATCCCAGAATGTTCCCGTCGACGAGACAAGCGCCTGCCGGATGGGATTCTTCGTTTGCGCAGCGGCGGCAACGATTGGTGCGCTCCCGAGACCGGACTCGTTTGAGAATAATCCGCGTGCGACGCCGTACCGGATCGCCTCCTTCATGCTGGCTCCCAAAAATCCACCGACCATAGCGTGACCGGAAAACGCACTTTGGAAAATCAGCACAACCGTGTCAGGAATATGTGAGGCATTCATTATTAGGAGAACGGTGCATCCGAGCACATAAAAAATTGCCATGAACGGGACGAGTCTTTCACACACGCGGGCGATGGATTTGATTCCTCCAAGAATCACCACTGCGGTCAGAAGAGTCATGATAATTCCGGTAACCCACGGGGCAATGTTGAAGGTCTCGTTGACCATTGACGATATGGAGTTCGCCTGCACCATGTTGCCGATTCCGAACGCCGAGATTGCCGTGAATGCGGCAAAGATAACGCCAAGCCACTTTGCATTCATCCCGCGCTCGAGAACATACATGGGACCGCCGGCCATCGAGCCATCCTTTGTTTTTACGCGATACTTTACAGAGAGAAGAGCTTCAAAATATTTTGTTGCGATGCCAAATACTCCGGTCAGCCACATCCATAATACCGCGCCGGGTCCGCCGGCAGCAATTGCAGTCGCAACGCCGACAATATTTCCTGTCCCGATTGTGGCGGCGAGAGCCGTGGTCAGTGCTCCAAACTGGCTAACATCCCCTTCCCCTTCAGAGTCACGTTGCAAGGAGATTTTAATCGCTTTGCCGATGTACCGCTGAATGAACTTGAGTCGGAATGTCAGGAATACATGCGTTCCCACAAGCAGAATGAGAAGAGGATAACCCCAGACGAGGTCAGCGCCATCGGCGAGAAATTTTTCCAGTGATTCCATGTGTGTAGTTGTGATTGGTGGTTATGGTGAGAGGAGCTTTTCAAGTCGAAGTCGCGTGATCTTCTCTTGTTCATCGGCGGCAATATGGATTTCGTCGTCGGGAGAATTCGGCAACCTGCTGCGGAGAATTCCAAGCATCTCGCCCGCACTCTTCCCCGTTGCGCAGACAATAAAAATGTAGCCGAATTTTTCTTCGTACAAACTATTTCCTTCGGCAAGCTGTTTCAATGTTTCTTCCGGTGCACTCATTGCTCCTGATTGCTCGCCCGAAGCCCATGTAGCTGTGCCTGCAAATTTCTTTCTCAGGCTTTCAACGTCTCCGATTTTTGGGTGATGAGTAAACGCTTCCTTCCAATCCGATTCAGTCAGAGACTGCCAAACTATATCGGCTTTCAAAAATAGCTCATCCCGCGAATCGAACGGCCGGCGGCTGATCATTTCGCGAACCCACCGGCTCGACCCGCAACAGCGTGTACATTCTGCCGACGCCTCTGTTGGATCAAGTTCATTGAGATGGTCAATTGTCATGAGCATATATGCAAAGCTAACGAGATGATAATTACGGGGGTCAGATAATTGTTCCAATAACACGAAGCCGGCTCACTCCACCATCGGGAAAAATATTCAGGCGCACGTGCGAGCAAACAGGAAGCGGCTTCAATTCCTTTTCAAAATAATGCCTTGTATCCGCCTGCAGTTTCGTCTGGGAGAGAGTTTCAATCCACTGCACTTCCCACCACGTGAGCGCATCAATATGTACATTTGGAGCGTTGACTGCATCGATCGAGCATCGATCCGGATAGTTGCCTTTGAAGTGATTCGTATCGACTTCAATCTTTTGGATGCAGCCGGGCCGGGCGAGTTTCACTATCGCCCAATCGTTGCCGGGACCGCGCCGGCGTTTTGACTCCCAGCCATCGCCCATGTTTGCAGCCCTTCCGGGCATAATCAGGTTTTCTTTCGATCCAAAAAACATATCGCTTGCAGCAACAACGCTGCCACCATTGCCCACGTATGCAAGATCCATCAAATCATTCTTATTAATCGTACTCCAATCCGGAACAACATCGCCGTAAATTCTGAGCCGGGCAACGCCTCCATCGGGATAAATATTCAGGCGCACATGAGTCCAACGCTTGCCATCTGCAACGGCAAAAAGATTTTGCGAGCCCGGACGCAACGGCGATCTGGGAAGAATTTTCGTCCAGTCAGCTTTTTCCGCCGAGGCATTATCAGGAACTAAACATGCATCGATGGACGCGTACGAAGGGTTGTTGCCGAGAAAATGATTTGTGTCGATGTCGACGCCTTTGACCACACCCGCAAAGCCGAGCTGAATAATGCACCAGTCATGGCCGGGCGTCCGCTTGCGCCGAGATTCCCATCCGTCCATCCATTTGCCGCGATCGGTAAACTTGTCTGCAATGAAAATTCCCCGGCCGGGCTTAAGCAGGTTTTCCTTCTCTGCAAAAAATTCATCACTCGCAAGAATGGCTTTGCCGCCCATCCGCTCGGATGCAAGGTCGACCAGTCCCGAAAACGCAGCAGCTGATTCTATTATTGAAGACATGAGTCCAGAAATTTTGGTGATGCGTTATGAATTAGTTACCGGGTTTGATTCCTCACGATTGGCTGTCCGCCCGGCGAATCAAACTTACCTTCATCAAATATCTTCACTCCGCGCAGGAATGTTGCGTGAACCTTCCCGAACAACGTTCTTCCATCATACGGAGTTACTTTATGCCTGTGCTGAATGATGGACGGCGCAACTACGAACGATTCATCCGGGTTCCAGATTGCAAAATCAGCGTCGTAGCCGGGTGCAATTAAACCTTTGCTCTTTTCGAGGCCGACAAGTTTTGCAGGATTCGCTGCCATCCATCGACTTATATCCGCAATCCCGAATCCTCTTTCCTTTGCACCTGTCCACATAATGGAAAGTCCGAACTGGAGCGACGCGATGCCGCCCCATGCCTTCATGAAATCTCCCGATCCCGACAATTTCATTTTCGGCGGACAAGGCGAATGGTCGGAGGCTACAAAATCAATTATGCCTTCCCTCAATGCCTGCCAGAGTTGTTCGTTGTTCTTCCTCTCTCTGATTGGCGGCGCACATTTGAAACGTGTGTCGCCGTCGGCAATTTCCTCACTTGAAAAAAAGAGGTAGTGCGGACATGTTTCAACGGTGATTGGCAGGCTGGCATTCTTTGCATCGCGCAAAAGCGGAATGCTCTCCGATGAAGATAAGTGAACAATATGTACTCTGCAACGATATTCTTTGCAAAGACGAATGAGCAAGGCTATAGCCTCTGTTTCCCATTTGGCAGGCCGGGAAGCGAGATACTGCGAATAACGCATGGAGTTCAGAACCTGCGAAGTAGATTGAGATGTTTGAAGTTCCGCATGCACGAGTAATGCCAGACCTCGATCGGCAATCACGGGCATCGCCGCACGCAAGTCTGCTTCCGTTACGTTCGGGAATTCATCGATACCGGAGTGAACAAGAAACGCTTTAACACCAATTACGCCGGCGTCAAGGAGATTGCCAATACTGTGGGCATTGTCAGGAACGAGTCCTGCATGAAAGCCGCAATCGACAAACAATTTTCCTTGCGCAGCAGCAAGCTTCGTTTTGAATGACTCAACCGTTGTTGTAACGGGCGAACTGTTCAGCGGCATATCTACAAGAGTCGTTATTCCTCCTGCAGCCGCCGCTCGTGTCGCGGTTTCAAATCCCTCCCACTCCGTCCTGCCCGGTTCGTTAATGTGGACGTGCGGGTCGACGACACCGGGTGAGACGACCAGATCGCCGACATCCAGTACATCGTTGGGCCGGACTTGTGTTTGTTGATCAACCGAAGTGATGATTCCATTTGCAATCGAAATGGTACCATCAATGACGCCGTGAGGAGTTACGATACGTCTGCTGCGAAGGAGAAACGTAGGAGAAACTGTATCACCCATTCGGATGGTGAGGATGTAAAGAAATAAACTGCAAAAAGTTAGAGAAAGGTCGAAGGAATGTCAAGCAAGAGAAGGGCGACCAACCAATCATGCTGAAACGCATCTAACCGGTCCTTGTAATTCGGGTCAGCTAATCTTGTTTGAGCGAACTGCGGGAGATTGATGCTTGAGATGAGGAGGACTTCACAATGATGTTACCTCGGTCAACAATCAGTGCTGCGGAGTTGGCGGATGATGAGTGGAGTTCTGTCCCGGCGATCTTTTTGCCTTTTGCATCTAGGACGATTAACGAGGGATCAAAATAAAGCGGTGAGCCCTGGGGAAGATTCACGGATTCAACTACGACCGCAACAAAATCGTCTACAAATCTCACACCCGTAATAACATTTCCAGAGGGCCGGATCCATTTGATTGGCGTTTCACTACTAGTCAGAGATGCAAGAAGCACATTGTCCCGATCGGCAAGCACAATGGAATTGCCGCTCGCAATATCAGCGTGCCGGAAAAGGATGTTAAACGTTCGAAGCGATTTGCCCGCGGCGTCAAAGGTTTCTGTGGTCTGAAGATTTCTTTCGACATCATACGAACCCGCAGCAGTGGTTTGCCCATCGTTCGACAAAAAAACTTCGCCGGCATTCTTCGCACCTAAAGCTGTTCGCCATAATTCGTTCGCCTGAGCATCCAGCATCAACAACGTGGCATTCGCCTGCCCGGGGGTTGAATAAAGAATAGCTGCGCGGTCGCCGCCAACTGAACACTTGACGACCTGCTCATATTCCGTTGTCGGATGTCCGAACAGTTGAAGAGTTGATTTTGGATTACCGGCATTATCGTAGAATGTAATCTCTCCGGCAAACGCAGAAACCAGAATGGCTGAGCCATCATCAAAAAGATAAATGGCGGGATATTGGACATCAAACGCTACAGGCTTCACGATCCTGTATAGCGTGCGGCCCTGACGATCAACGACTCCGGCAGTCCATGTATTATGTTCCTGCTTGTTTTTAGCAGGCGCAACTCTTGAGACATCGGCCGAATATTCACCGTTGCGCGACGTCTGAGCGCCTGCGGATAACGCAATTCCAACAACAAATATCAACACAGAAAATAGTCGCATCAGGTCAATTGTCTTCAAATCTTCCGCGCCGCCGATCCTGCGATTCTTTCACTGCTTCACGCAGCTCATGTTCAAATCGTCGCTCAAAAAGTATCAGCTTCGCGCGCTGTTCGATTGTTAGCAAGTCACTCAGGCTGTTAAAGAACTTGAGTTTCTCCTCGCCGATTTTCCTGTTTACCACCTCGACTTCATCAAACAATTTTTCGTATTCCTTCTGATCGGCTTTGTTACGAAGCAGGCGCTCAATTTTGTCTAATGTTTCATCCTTCTGCCTGTTCAATTCCTTGCGTGCATTTTCGAAGTCATTGAAGCGTGCGAAGAATCGGACGGATTGGTCTTCCTTCAAATCCAACATTTCAACAAGACGCATTTTTTTGAACCGTTCAACTCGTTCCATCGATCTGCCGCCCATCTGAGGCGGACCGCCGGACGGTTGTGCCCTTAACAGGCCTAAAGAGAAAAATACAAAAATCACGATTGCCAAGCGATTCATAATGAACTCCTCTAAAAATGATCTATCTAAAGATTCGTAAAACGCGTCTCAAGTATAGCGGCGACTTCCTTTTGCTGCTGTTCCGATAATGACTCCATCACAACCGCCGGACTGACAGACGATACATAGAATTCCGCAAGCTGATCGGTGGAAACATCAAATGGATCATGCTGCAACCCGGAAGTTGAACCATGAGAGATGGCAACCACGGCAAGCGAATCAATTTCCTCATCAGAAAGAGATTTTACCGCTTCAGCGACAGACTTACCTGGTTTCTGTGGCACATAATAATGCAAACCGATAAAGAAGAAGAGAATTGCAACAACGCCCGGCACTGCGACACGTGCCAGCCAGCTAATGGAAAGCGCTTTGCCGCTCGTTACGCGGTCAATTGTGTTATTGGTCCGGACCAACAACGATGAAAAATAGACAGAGGATGGTTCCGGTTGTTCCGACGATCCACCCCGCCGGGACAATTCCCTGATTGCCTCCACGGCCTCACGCTCTTGCGCGTCCGTTATTTCAGATTTTTCTTTCCGCAGCTTCATCTTTCATATACTCCTGCACTTTCTTCAGTGCGTGAAAATAATTTGCTTTCAATCCACCAACCGATGTATTCAACACCTCTGAGATTTCCTCATAGCTTAATTCTTCGTAATATCGCATGACAAAAACCGCTTTCTGTTTTTCCGGCAGTTGCGCGACGGCCTTTTGCAAACTCGATTCCAGTTCCTTCAGTTCGAGTTCTGCATGCGGGTTCTCTTTCGCCGGCAGAAACGATGAGATCACCGGACTCTCACGCAGGTAATTCATGACCTGTTTTTTCCGGACTGCATTGAGCGAAAGATTTACCGCAATGCGATAGAGCCACGTGAACAAACCGGAGTCGCCGCGAAAATCGCCAAGCGCAAGGAACGCTTTGACGAACGTTTCCTGCGCAATATCATCAGCGTCTTCATGATTGCCAACAATTCTCCGGGCAACCCAATATACGCGTTGCTGATATCGTCGCATGAGCTCTGTGTACGCCTGTCGCTTTCCGTTTCGGACCTGCTGCACAAGCTCGAGGTCCGTCAGTGGTTCCATTCAGTCTCGGTTCTCTTCTTTTTAGACGCTCTCGGGGGTGGAAATGTTTAATTCAAAGGAGAATTCATTTGCTTGTTTTGGCCTTGCCGGCTTTTTTGAACGCCGAACGCAGTTTCAGCATGGTTCGCCTCATATCTTCAGAAATAACTTTTGTTTCCGTGAGCACGGGCATAAAATTAGTATCACCATTCCATCGTGGAACAACGTGAAAGTGAATATGTTCATTCACGCCCGCTCCGCTCGCACGCCCGAGATTTGCACCTATATTAAACCCTTCGGGATGTACTTCCGCATCGAGTGCCCGCACAGAACGGCGTACAGCTTTCATCATTTCCGAAATTTCCTTCTCATTCAATTCGTCCAGTCTGGCCGTTTGTTTGTACGGGACAATCATCAAGTGGCCGCTGTTGTACGGATACAGATTCATTATGACGAAACAGTATTTACCCCTCCAGATGATATAATGTTTATCGTCATCATGGTCTTCCAGGGCAAGAGTAAAAATGCTTTTCTTCGATTTCTTTTTGGTAGATGGAACATTGAACGTTTCGATATACGCCGAACGCCACGGCGACCACATGCGCTTCATTTACTCTCCGGTAAATTCATGATGAGCAGACAGGGATGAAAAGTCCCACAAAAGGTATGAAAGTTTGGCGCAAAGAAAAAGGTTGCTCCTTCTTCAAGAGTCAACCTTTTCGGGACACATATTGAGAGATTATGCGTCCTGCTCTTTCCCCTTTTGTTTATCAGAGGCGGCAACAATTTTTTCCACCTGTTCCCGGGGAACCTCGTCGTAGTGCGACATGCTTGCAGTGAAGACGCCGCGTCCACCTGTCTTCGATCGCAAAACTGTCGCATACTTATGAAGCTCGGCAGCAGGAACTTGCGCCCGGATAATCTGATAATGTCCGGCGCTGTCCATCCCCTGGATTTTTCCGCGGCGGCCCGAAATGTCTCCCATTACTTCTCCCATCGCGTCCTCGGGGACTTTCACTTCAATGTTGTAGATGGGCTCGAGCAAAATGGGCTTTGCTTCAAGGAAGCCTTTTTTGAATGCCTGCGAGCCTGCAATCTTAAATGCCATTTCCGATGAATCGACGTCGTGATATGAACCGTAATGCAATGCAACGCGGACATCGACAACGGGATATCCGGCAAGCACGCCTTCTTTCATCGACTCTGCAATTCCCTTTTCAACTGCAGGAATAAATTTCCCCGGAACAACGCCACCGACTATCTCGTCGAGGAATTCGAATCCTTGACCGCGCTTCAAGGGCTCCAACCGCAAATGCACGTGTCCGTACTGACCGTGACCGCCGCTTTGCTTTCTGTGCTTGTGCTCTGCATCCTTTGCAATCGCTTTGATTGTTTCACGGTAAGCGACCTTCGGTTCAACCAGATCGACATCGACATTGAATTTCTGTTTCAACCGCTTCACGACCACTTGCAGATGAAGTTCACCCTGCCCGCTGATAATTGTCTGATGAACTTCGGGATCAACCCGAAAGACGAACGTCGGATCTTCCTGATGAAGCGAATGAAGGCCGTTCGCAATTCGATCTTCATCCCCTTTTGATTTCGGAATGATCGCTGCGTGAAAGACCGGTTCCGGAAAAAGAATCGGCGCATACACAACACCGAATGACTTGCTGCTGAGCGTGTCGTTCGTGTGTGTGTCTTTGAGTTTTACTGCGGCTCCGATATCGCCCGCCATGAGCTTTGTTGTTTCTTTTCTTTCTTTCCCATTCATCAAATACAATTGGGCAAGACGCTCGGGCTTCCCGTTTGCATCGTTCACCATGTCCAACCCCGGCATAACAGTACCGGAATAGACGCGGAAGAATGATAACTCGCCGACATGGGCTTCCGACACGGTCTTGAAAACAAAAAGCGAAGGCTCCGCATTCGCGTCCGGATGGACGATCACCTCTTCCTTCGCATCAGAGACATTGACGGGACGAGCGTGCGTATCGCCAATTTCGGGCGGCGATGGACAATCGTCCACTATGAAGTCCATTATATCCGTCACGCCAACATTGAGAGTTGCCGAACAACAGAGAATTGGAAACAGGCTTCGTTCGTGGATTCCGCGATGCAATCCTTTTTTTATGTCCTCGTCCGAAAGCGTTCCGGCTTCGAAATATTTGTTCATCAGATCTTCATCCAACTCGGCAATTGCATCGAGTAGTTGTCGACGGTAGTTCTCGGCTTTCTCTTTCGCCTCGGCAGGAATTTCTATCTCGGTGTATTTCCCGTTTGATCCCTGCTGATATTTCAATGCCTTCATCAAGATAACATCGACGACAGTGTCGAAACCAAGACCCTGATTCAGGGGGAACTGGATCACCTCAACTTCATGGCTTACGTAATCGTGACACTGCTGGACGACCCGTTCGAAATCTGAATTCTCGTTATCAAGTTTGTTGACCACGAAGACGACACCGGTGCGGAACTCATTGGTATACTTTCCCACAATTTCAGTTCCGACTTCTATTCCTTCCACTGCTTTGACAAGAACGAAAGCTGTATCCGCCACACGCAACGCACTTTTCACTTCTCCGGTAAAATCAGAATAGCCGGGCGTGTCGAGGATATTGATTTTATTCCCTTTCCATTCGCAGAACAGCAAGGAAGTATTGATTGAAATCTGGCGTTCAACTTCATCGGGATGGTAATCGGACAGCGTATTTCCTTCTTCGACGCGTCCAAAACGGTTGGTTGCGCCCGCAGAGAAGAGCATGGCTTCGGCAAGTGATGTCTTACCGGAACCACCGTGTCCGATGAGCGCAACGTTACGGATATGATCAGGAGTATATTCTTTCATGATATTTCCCCGGCGAGGTTATGGATTAATTCTTCGGTTTGAAAGTTCCCGTTCAACGAGAATCTCATTCCAAAGTTTTCGAAACCTGTACGAGTTACACTGCCGATCTGGAATGGGGTGAGATTCTAACTGACAAGAAGTTTTTAAGAACAAAAAACCTCTGTTGTTGAACAGAGGTTATGATCGCATTCGCTCTACAAAGGTCTTAACGCCTTTGACGACGGCCGCAGCCGTGGAAACAGTATCGAGGATTGGGCCCTCAATGCGGGATTGTATTTTGCGCTCGAGGTCAACGACGTTATCCACAACCTCGCGCAGTGCCCCAACCGACTCACGGACCACCATCACCTGATCGTCAATGTTATCACTGATATTCTTTACACGCTCAGAGATGTAGTCAATATTCTCAAGAACAGGCATCGCCCGTTCTGTCACCATCTTCACGTCTTCTTCAATGCTCGAGAGAACGCTCTTGAGGCGGATAAGGGCGAGGACAAAAAATACGCACGCCACGGCGACCGCCACCGACGCAAGCAACTGCGCAACCAATAATGCGTCTTCCACTGTTACTACCTCCGATTATGATCGGTTCCGTTCATGTTTAAACGCATCAACTCCGGCTTGCACAGCCTCTTTCACTTTCAACCCTCCATCAACCACAGAGTTTGCACGATCTTTCACACCGCTGAGGACTTTATCCGCATCCTGTAACAGTGATCCGGCTTTTTCCTTCACATCGGAGATAACCTGCTCGGAACGCTTCTTTGCTTCACTTGAGACTTCCGAGAGTTTTTCACGGGCTTCATCGATGACTGTCCCTGCGTTCGTAATCAGTTCATCTTTTTTTGCCTTGATGTCTCTACGGAGTTCTTTGCCGCTCTTTGGAGCGTATAGCAGTGCGAGCATTGCCCCTATTGCGCCTCCCGTAAGCAAGCCCAAGAAAAAAACTTTGCTTGTTCCATTATTCTCATTCATCGCTTCCTCCGTCAAGTTTGATTCATGCATAGGTTCACTTTTATGATATAAACTTGGAGCTAAAAAAGCAAACCAACGGTTTTGCTTGTTCTTTTTCGCATGGAAGAAAAATCCCGCCGACGGGAATCAGCGGGACTTCTCTTCAACTAGCGGTTCTTCTTCTTATGACGTTGTTTGCGCAGACGTTTCTTGCGTTTGTGTGTTGCCATCTTGTGACGTTTGCGCTTCTTGCCGCTCGGCATGTTTCCTCCTTTCGGTTAGCCTGTACGTAAATACAGAGTGATTATCCTGCTTGCATGTGTTGTTCAAGAATTGCTTTCGCCCGCTTGCCCAGATCCGATTCGGGGTTCAGGTCTGCTGCTTTTCGCAACCACTTGTTGGATTGGTTCAAATCTCCCGAATACAAATACACGATTCCCAGATTGAACGCTCCCGCCTGATGTTTGGGATTGTTCTTGAGTGTCGTTTCCATTTCCTGAATTGCCTTGTTAAACAATTCAGTACTTCGGGTAGAATCTATTTTCCCAAGCTCAAAGTAGCAGATTCCCAAATCAACACGGGCATTGGGATCGCCGGGCTTTTCTTTCAGATAATTTTGATAGGCAATGATAGCCCTCGGGAATAAGGTCCCATCATGTATAGCGCCATCATGCAACGCATTGGCGAGAAGCAGTTTTGCTCCCGCATCGTTCGGGTTTGCCTTCACAGTCGCTTCCAGCCTGGCGATTGCATCCAGAATTTCTTTTGTAGGAGGCGAAGACGGCGCTTGTTGCGACGGGAAATTCAGCGGTGCAGTTTGAACGTTTGCCGGGGTCAACCGCGAATTTCTATCTACTTCATCGTAGATAAAATATCCGGCTATTGCTAAAACTGCTGCTGCGAGAACATAATGCCAGGTCTCAAACTTAAATCGAGAACCCTGCGGCGATTTTTTTGTCGCGGTAGATTCTTTTGCGGACGGTTTGCTCTTCTTGACAGCTTCTACGCCTCTATTCGCTGCGCCCGCGAGTTTGGCACCACACGACTCACAATAAATATTCTCGACGGAGTTCAAGTGGCCGCATGCACCGCACGCGACAGTCGTATCGGTTGCGGTAGTTTCTTCGCGGGTGACCTTCACCCCGCATTGGGGACAAAACTTGTCTGTCGGGCTTAACTGTTTTCCGCATGCACTGCACGTATGTACCTGTTGGGCCATTCCGTTCAAGCTCCGGGGATTTGCGCCGTCTTCGACAGATTCTCGTTCACTGCCTGCTTCACTTCCTTCGAGACCTTAAACAGCGGAACCCAATGTTCGTCCACCATTACCTGCTCACCAGTCCGGGGGTTGCGGGCTACCCGGCCTTTTCGCTTCTTTACTTTGAAGCTGCCGAATCCACGGATTTCAATATTCTTTCCGTCTTTCATTGCTTCGATGACAACATGCATAAACCCATCCACCACAGCTTCGGTATCCACTTTGGTCAGACCTGTACCCGTGGCAATGCGATCGACGATATCTGCTTTGGTCAATTCGTAACCTCCTGTTGTTGTGGTGATTTTAAAAAGAAACTAAAATGGTCCGGTAAACCGATACGACAAAAAGGGCTTGTGCAAAATAGTTTCTGTCAAACCTTTCACCTGTCCGCTCATTTCGCCAAACATCCTATCCATAAAACTTTTCTTCTCACGCTCGCGCACCAGGGATGGCTCTCCTTCAATCCCAACAAGATTACCTGCAATCTTTATGGCATCTTCAAATGTTCCGATCGTATCGACAAGTCCCAATGTGACTGCCTGTTCCCCGGTAAACACCCTGCCGTCTGCAATTTCGAGAATGTCACTGTGCTTCATCTTCCGCTCACGTTCAACCACTGTGATAAATTGGCGGTGCACATCATCCATCAACGTCTGAAAATATTTTTCTTCATCAGAATTCATTTTCTTTGTGCTCGAGCCGGCATCTTTGAGTTTGCCGCTCTTGATTGTTTTCATATCGATACCGAGCTTGTCCATTGCTTCACGGAGCTGCAGGAATTCTCCAATCACTCCGATGCTGCCGGTCAATGTCCCCCGGTTCGCAACAAGTCGGGAACCTCCGACTGCGACATAATATCCTCCACTCGCCGCGAGTGAGCCCATTGAAACGATAACAGGTTTTATCGAACGAGCATTCTTTACCTCCTCGTACATTTCCTGGCTTGGCACAACAGCGCCGCCCGGAGAATCGACACGCAATAATATTACACGAATGGATTTATCATCACGGTACTTCTTGATCTGCCGAACTATTTCTTCAGAGGAAGTAATCACTCCCGTAAGTTCGACGACCCCAATTTTTTCTCCATGGCCGGTAACAACCATTTCCCGCGTGCTGCCGTCGAGTGATTTTATGGCAGAATAAAACAGAAGGGAAAAGCCGACTCCAAAGAGTATGATTATCGAAAAAATCAGGAGAAACCATTTAGTGGACTTCGACATATGCTTTGGATTGGATGGCTGTAAGTGTTTGAATTACATAGAATTGTATGCAACTTGGGTGAGAATTGCAAACAAACGGGAATAGTCCAGCGTATCCACGAAAACAAAAAGCCCTTCCGGTTTTCCGAAAGGGCTTCTAACAGTTTTACCTCCAAGCTTAATTCACTGCAACTGCATCAAGGCTCAGCTCGCCCATCGAGTGCTTTTCAGTTTCTTCGTGCGAGAGAAGAGCAAGCTTCAATACATCCGCCATCTCTTTCACGAAATGGAACTTCATTCCCTCGATTGCAGGTTTCGGAACTTCATCAAGGTCCAGCTTATTCCGCTCCGGAAGAAGAATAGTCTTGATTCCGGCACGATGTGCTGCGATGACCTTCTCCTTCACTCCCCCAATCGGCAACACAGCACCACGTAAGGTAATCTCTCCTGTCATCGCAAGATCGTTACGAACCAGGCGATTCGTGAGAAGAGATGTAAGCGCCGTGAGCATTGTTACTCCCGCCGATGGTCCATCTTTCGGAATTGCGCCAGCAGGTACGTGAACGTGAATATCCATTTCGGACTTGAAGTTCTCGTCGAGACCGAGTTCGCCGGCATGTGAAGCGATATAACTCATCGCTGCCTGTACGGATTCTTTCATCACATCACCCAACTGTCCCGTCAACAGGAGATTTCCCTTCCCTTTCATCTTCGTTGCCTCGATGAAAAGAATGTCGCCGCCAACAGGAGTCCATGCAAGCCCAACCGCAATGCCGGGCCGGTTAATGCGTTCTGCAACCTCAGGAAAAAATTTCTGATGTCCGAGATACTTGGTTAGATTATCCTTGCCAACCAATTGTTTCTGTATTGTGCCCTCTGCGACTTCCCGCGCAACTCCGCGGGCAACCGTTGCTATTTGGCGCTCAAGATTACGTACGCCCGCTTCACGCGTGTATCCCGCTATAATGCCACGCATGGCTTCATCCTCAATCCGGATTTGTTCTTCCTTCAAGCCATGTTCCTTCGCTTGCTTCGGCATCAGAAAGCGCTTCGCAATGTGCAGTTTTTCATCCTCGACATAGCTGGGGATTTCAATAATCTCCATTCGATCACGGAGCGCCGGAGGAACAGGCTCGATCATGTTCGCCGTTGCGATGAACATGACTTTCGAGAGATCAAATGGAATCTCGAGATAATGATCGCTGAACGAGAAATTCTGTTCGGGATCCAGAACTTCCAACAATGCAGACGAAGGATCGCCCCCGAAATCCTGGCCAATCTTATCGATCTCATCCAGCATGAAAATTGGATTATTCGTGCCGGCTTTCTTCAATCCCTGAATAATCCGTCCGGGCAAAGCTCCGATGTACGTTCTGCGATGGCCACGGATTTCCGCCTCATCGTGCACGCCGCCGAGGGAAATGCGAACGAATTTTCTGCCCAGTGCATTCGCAATGGAGCGGCCGAGAGATGTCTTGCCAACACCTGGAGGGCCAACGAACACCAGGATCGGGCCACGCATGTCATTCTTCAGCTTACGAACAGCCAGATACTCAAGAATTCTCTTTTTCACTTTGTCGAGTCCGTAATGATCATGCTCAAGGACTTCCTTTGCCTTTTTGATTTCAAGATTGTCATCGGTACTCACACTCCAAGGCAAATCGAGAATCCAATCAAGATACGTGCGGCTCACCGTGTATTCTGCCGACGCCTGGTTCATTTGCGAAAGACGTTTCAATTCTTTTTCAGCAACCTTCAATGCTTCTTCGGGAAGCTTCGCATCATCAATTCGCTTGCGTAGTTCGGCCAGATCGACGCCTTCCTCATCCTCGCCAAGTTCTTTCTTGATCGCCTTCATCTGCTCGCGCAAATAATATTCGCGCTGCGTTTTGTTTATTTCGCCCTGAACTTCGGATTGGATTTTGCTCCCAAGTTCCAACTTTTGAAGAAGTTTGGTAAGAGCAAGCGTTACTTCCTCAAGCCTCTTCTGAACGTCCAATATTTCCAGAATCTTCTGTTTTTCATCAACCGTTATCGGCAACATCGACGATGTAACATCGGCAAACACTCCCGCCTCTTCCGTATTGAGAATGATTGATAAATGCTCTTCAGTCAGATTGGGGGAAAGTTCCACCGCCTTTCTGAAAAGATTTTTCAGATTGGAGATCATTGCGTCGGTTTCCATCCCCTTCGCCGGCTTTTCATCGACCGAGCGGACGACTGCTCTGATGTACGGATCGGCATGCAGAATCGAAATCAACTGAACGCGTTCAAGTCCCTGCATAAGCACGCTGCGAGTGCCATCGGCAAGCGTGAACTGTTTGAGGACTTTGGCAAGTGTACCGGTCCAGTGAATGTCTTTTTCCGTGGGCGACTCGATACTGCCGTCAGTCTGTGCGACAATAACTACGTGACCATCGTCTTTCAACGCCTCTTCAATCACTTTTATGCTGCTATCGCGGCCGATAGAAAGCGGCATCACCTGGTGTGGAAAAAACACCGAGTTGCGAAGCGGAAGTACTGCGAGAGCCTGCGGAACTTTTGTCTTTGTCATAATTGTACCTTCCTTGTCCACACTAATAAACGTCCGGCACGGCGGAATCGTTCTATGCTGTGCGGATAAAAAATAAGCGGTGCCAACACTCCCACCGCCGCTTTTGTCAAGAGTCAAATCGCCTGAGCGACTCACTCTTTACTGTACCCGGATTTCCCGTGGCTTTAGTTCTTCTTTTTTGAATAGCTTGACTGTCAGGACGCCGTTGTCATACTTCGCATCAACACTGTTCCGGTCGATGCCGTCGCTGATATTGAAAACACGCTGATAACCCACACCGGCAATCTCGCTGAATAATAATTTCGCATCCTCTTTTGCATACGATTCAACATCAGATTTGATAACCAACGCTGACTCATCCATTGTAATACTAATAGCTTCTTTTGACGCCCCCGGCATATCGAGCATAAGCACGAATGCATCAGGGGTTTCATATATGTCAGCAAGGGGCATAACAGTTGCCACAGGTGATGGCGTTTTCATCAGCGACGTGCTTTGCTGCTGCTTCACTGTAACATCATTATTTGTTGTCATGGTATTATCTCCTTTTAGCTAATCCGGATTTCACGCGGCTTCACTGCTTCTGCTTTCGGCACAACGACCTTCAGAATGCCGTTCGTTAATTCGGCGGATATCTTTTCGGCTTCGATTCCCTTTGGCAATCTGACGGAACGATTGAAATCTCCGCTACGGATTTCATTGCGCAGCCATGTTGCTTTTTCCGGGAAGCCACTGGTTTTGCGATGTGCGTGAATCGATAGAACACCATTTTCAACTGACAGCTTTACATCTTCCTTCTGCACACCCGGCAGCTCTGCGACAATTACTGTCTGAGTTTCGTTCTCTACAACGTTGATCGCCGGCGTTGCGGAAGATTCGGATGGTGATGAGAACGTATTGGAA
>JBKJJX010000023.1:0-3157 GCA_046597825.1 Bacteroidota bacterium
AGAGATATCGGTTGATAGTGAGTACGCTTTTCTTCGTCTGTCAGTTGACTGTTGGTCAGGTCGCGCCGATGAACATCCGTATTTATCCAAGCAGCGTAACTCAAACTGAACCTGTTATTGCGGTAAGTCCCACCAATCCGCAATTGCTGTTTGCCAGCAGCCGGACGATCAACACAACGAATGGCTTTCAAAGCGAAGGCGTATACGTCTCGACTGATGGCGGCCTGAGTTGGCGCGGAACCGACACATGTCGGGGACAGAGCATCACCAACCACGCGGGCGACCCGGGCGTGATGATTCACAGCAGCGGACGATTCGTCCTCACGCACGTTGGAAGCAGTTTCCCCGGAGTGTACAGCCACTATTCCACCGACACGGGCATGAACTGGTCGAACGCATACACGATATCATCCGACCTGCCCGAGGACAAAGGAAGTGTGGAAATTGATAACACACCGGCAAGTCCTTTCTACGGAAGAATGTATTCGGCATGGGTTCGCCTCATCTCACCATATCCGGTTTCTTTTTCCTATTCGTCCGATGCCGGTACGTCATGGTCCCCGGTGAGCGTTATCAACGGCACGCCACCGTTACGATGTTCAGGCGGAACAATCGCGACAGGAATAGACGGAAAGGTGTATGTCACGTGGGCAGGAATGACTTCTTCCAATCCGGCAATTGAAGATTTCGCAGGCTTTGCCGCATCGACGAATGGCGGAGTCTCATGGAGTGTTCAGCAGAATATTTTCGACATGAACGGCATCAACGGAAATTTTCCTGCGAAGGGAAATATACGCGTGAACGGCCTCCCGCAAATTGCGATAGATAATAGTAGCGGACCCCGTAGCGGGTGGCTCTACATCGTTACAACCGAAAAGGATATCAGCCCGGCAGGAGCTGACCCCGACATTGTACTGCATCGCTCAACGAATGGAGGACTGAACTGGTCTTCGGGCATACGAGTCAATAAAGATGTCATGAGCAACGGGAAGACACAATATTTTCCTGCGATAGATGTTGATGAAAACGGCGGCGTAAATATTTTGTATTACGATGACCGGTTTACGGCCAATGACTCAACCGGAGTGATTCTTTCCCGATCTACTGATGGCGGAACGAATTGGACTGAGACAGTCGTCGCCAGCCACACGTTCAAACCAAAAGCCATCATTGGCGGTTCGTCCAATTATCAGGGAGATCATATTGCCTTAAAAGCCGCGGGCAATAAGCTCCACGCTTTCTGGATGGATGACTTCTCGGGGATTTATCAAATCTGGCTTGCAACAATTCCGATCGGCTCATCTGCTGTGAAAGAATTGGATGCCGGAATTCCAGCCACGTCAATGTTGCACCAGAATTACCCGAATCCTTTCAATCCGAATACGACAATCCGGTTTGCCATTAGAAATTCTGCCCACGTTTCCCTGAAGGTATTTGATGTTCTAGGTAAAGAGGTGGCAACACTGGTTGATGAACGCCTCGAAGCCGGAAGTTACGAATCAGCGTTCGAAGCAGATGGGCTGTCGAGTGGGGTTTATTTTTACAGATTGGTAGCCGGAAATTTCGTGCAGACGAAAAAATTAGTGCTGGCGAGATAAGAACTTTTTTATCGGATGAGAAGCATCTTCTTCACATCAACAACAGAACCTGATTGTAGTTTGTAAAAATAAACTCCGCTTGAAAAACTTCGTGCATCCCACACAACACTATAGTCACCGGCAGTCTTCTCCCCATTAACAAGCGTTGTTACTTCCCGTCCAAGTAAATCCAGGACAGTCAGTATTGTTTTTTCGTTGCGTTGCGAAGGCGCTACCCTGAACCGGATAGTTGTAGCCGGATTAAACGGGTTCGGATAGTTTTCCATCAAATGCGATGACAGAGGCGGGCTCATAGAATTCTCCGATACCCCAAGCGGTTTGCTGCTATACTTGAATATCGCCCCCGAATCACCAACGGCATAGCCTGTGAGAGAATCAATGAAAACAAGATCGGACAGTTGGCGAGATCCAAGTGTATCCTCAATTTGCCATGTCCGAGCCGTGTCGCGGGTAACCATAATCTGGTTTGCAATCGGTACCCATCCTTCAGCCGGTGTACGAAACGCCATCGCTCTCGGCAAGCCCCAGAAGCCGAGATAAATGTATTCCCATTGGTCGCCGCCGTCCTTCGTCTTTATCATACTCGGCCCGTACTCGTAGTCGCCGGTAATGCCCACGACATGCGCCGAATCGATGTAATGAACTTCGAACACGGGCTCCGGACTTACTGTTGAGCCGGTCCAATATTCTCCGCCATTCGTTGTCCTTAAGATCGAACCGGTGATATCAAAAATGCCCCCCATTGCAAATCCATACTGGCGGGAATAAAATGTAATGTTCCTGATTGCGAAGCCGGTTGCAGCTGACGAGTCCGTTGCCGTGTTCGTCCATCTCGCTCCACCATTCGTCGTCCGCTGAATGCCGCCACCACTGCCGCCGATCAATCCGTTCAGCGAGTCAAAGAATATCAGTGTGTAAAAATAATTTCCGTGTTCCGGAAACTGCGTGCCTGACCATGTTGTACCGCCGTTGGTTGTTTTGAGCAGCGTGCTTCCAAAATACGTGGAGGTGTCTACATACTGCTGCCAGCTGATGGCCCATCCAATACGTTCGTTGAACATAAAAATATATTTGATGTCATCCGTACTTCCGGCATTCTGTACACTCCAGTTCTTTCCTCCATTCGTCGTCTTGAGAATAGTCCCATAATCGCCTGCAACCCAGCCGTGAGCGCTGTCGATGAATGACGCCTTGTTCAGATTGCGCGTTGTGGGCCGCGCAATCTGATACCAATTGCTTTGCCCATACAGCGCAGGAGCAATCGAAAGGACCAGCCATATCATCAACAACATTTTTGCGTTCGTCATAAAACAATCTACACCATGATCAAAAGAGTATCAACAACCAAAAAACAAAAGAGGCCTGGAATCCCAAGCCTCTTTGGTGTCACGAAATTCAACATCGTCTTATTTGAGCAGCACCAGCTTCTTTATTTCCGTAAAGTTCCCTGCAGTAAGCTTATAGTAATAGATACCGCTGGAAACATTCGTTGCATTCCATGATTCACTATACGTGCCCGCCTCTTTCACACCGTCAACAACGGTTGCAATTTGCTGACC
>JBKJJX010000040.1:0-4983 GCA_046597825.1 Bacteroidota bacterium
ATCCATCTCGCTGTATAGCGATTCGCTTGCGAATATCGTATACGGAAAGCTGAAAAACGGAAAAACGTTCGCTGAGGTTCTTGCTGAAGACTCGGCCAGCACGAAGGCTCCATCAAACTATTCTATTCTGTTTGCAAAGAAAAAGAACACGCTCAGCACCGCAGCACAAAAAACGCTCTCGACTGTTGCTGCCGGATTAAAGAGCGACGGAATGCTGCGATTACAGATTGTTGCCCATCCGGATACTTCTACCCAAAAGGCAAAGAACGAAAAGTCGGCACAGCTACAAATGGACGCCGTAAAATCTGCCATGGTCAAGAAATACGGAGTACCGGAAAGCCGCATTAGCGCGTACTCGCGGCCGCAGGCAAGCGGCTCAAAGAAAGATCTCTCACAGCAGGTAGATCTGGAAATTACGAACCAAAGGTCATGGTTCATCGGCGGTATTGAGAATCAGCTGCAGCCGGTCACGACCGATGAACGATCGATGAAAGCAGATTCACTTGCGATTGGCGTTTACTCGCAGCCATTTAATTACCGCGGCAATTATACCATCGTTAGATTGAACAAGCGGGATCCTTTGCGCCGCAAGACGTATGAAGAAGCAGGCACCGAGGTTTCCAGCGCGTTCCAGGAATACGAATCCAAACGTCTGGAGACGGAGTGGCTCGACAGCCTGCGCAAACGGTATCCGATTGTTGAAAACAAAGAGGCATTGAAGCACGCGTTTGCTCCTGCTAAATAATTCCGTTACTGCGGCATTCCTTTTTGTTATACTGGGTGCGGTGCCGCCGGGCTGCGCGAAGAAACCGGAGAACACCACCGGTTACGTTGCCCGAGTTGGCAATGCACGGCTGACGCAGGGGGAATTGGAAACTTCCGGCGCTGACCATGCACAACAATTGTCGCGGCAGTACGTAAGTAATTGGGTAACCGGCGAGCTTCTGTATCAGGAGGCGCAGCGCAATGGATTTGCGGAGAAGGAAGAAGTTCTTCATCGGATAGAAGAAGCGAAGCGGGAGCTCATCATCAATGCGTATCTCGAAAAGAAAGTATACGCGGGCAAGCCTTCCGATATCACCGACGAGGAGCTCCGTGCGGAATTTAATAGTCACCGCGATGCATACCGGTTGCACGACGATGTCGTGAAAATAAGTTTCGCACTGTTCGAAGAGCGGGAACCGGCGAATGCCTTCCGGCTAAAAATTCTACGCGGCGCATCGTGGAGCGATGCAGTGAAAGAGTTTCAGTCCGACTCTCAAACGAAACAGCAAATACTCCGGGTAGCAACGCAGGAATACTTCACGCAATCAATGTTGTATCCCGAGGAATTGTGGAAGATCGCCCGCACGTTAACGAAAGAGGATGTCTCGTTTGTCGTCAAGGCCGGAGCGGGATACTGCGTTGTGCTCGTCCATGCAACGATGAAGCAGGGCGAGGTACCGGATTTTGATTATGCAAAAAATGAAATCAAAGAGCGGTTGACCATTGATCAGCGCAAACTTCAATATGAGGAGCTGTTAGCAACGTTGCGCACCAAGTATGATGTGGATGTCCGGCTTGATTCAGTTACTACAGAAGTGAACAATTCAAACGAATAGGATGTGAGTATGATGAAGATGGTGATGGTGATGGGGTTGTGGGTGCTGCTTGCATTGTTCGCCGGCGCAGCGTCGGCACAAACGGTGGACAGAATCGTCGCGGTCGTTGGCAACGAAATGATTCTCGAATCCGAATTGAACGCGCAAACACAGTTTTTTGTAACGACCAACAAAGTCGATGCGAATGCGCCCGGCTTACGTGATCAGGTCTTGCAATCGATGGTCAATGAGAAGCTGATCCTGGCAAAAGCAATTGAAGACAGCGTGACCGTGAGTGAGGATGAGGTAACGCAGCAGCTTGATGCGGTGATCCAGCAACGTGTTCAATCTGCAGGTTCTGAATCCAAACTCGAGGAGCTCTACGGCATGCCGATCTCCCGCATTAAGCGCGAGTTCCGGGATGAAATGAAAAAGAATCTTCTCGCGCAAAAACTTCAGCAACAAAGGTTCAGCAATTCGCAGATCGGGAGACTTGAAGTAGAGGAATTTTACCGGACGTTCAAGGACAGTCTGGGTGATGTTCCTGCAGAAGTGGAGCTTGCACATGTTTTCATCAAGCCGAAATTCGATGAAGTCGCCAGGCAGGTAGCACGCAAGAAGATGAACGAGCTGCTGGATAGCCTGAAGGCGGGCGTTCCGTTTGAAGATCTTGCGAGGCGGCATTCACAGGACGCGGGCTCTGCCGAACAGGGAGGCGACCTCGGTTTCGTGCGACGCGGACTGTTTGTGAAGGAGTTTGAAACAGCAGCATTTGCCCTGAAAGAAAAAGAAATCTCGGGCATTGTCGAGACGGAATTTGGATTGCATATCATTCAGCTGATGGAACGCCGCGGCGATGCTGTTCATCCCCGCCATATTCTTATCCGCATCGAACGGACACGAGCAAGCGATGATTCGACGATTGTTTTTTTGAACGGACTCCGCACACGGATTCTCAATGGCGAACGCATCGCCGATCTTGCGCAAAAGTATTCAGAGGATAAAGAGACGGCGACGATCGGAGGAAGTCTGGGCGTTCTCGAACTCGAACAGCTGCCCAAAGAATTATATGCGGCGGTTTCGACACTGAAAGAAGGCGACATCAGCGAGCCAACGAAGATTCCGGTTGGCAATCAATACGGATACAGCATTATTCTCCTGAAGAAAAAGATTCCCGCACACAAGGCGTCGATTGAACAGGACTATAAGCGCATCGAGAGTGTCGCTGCCAACTACAAGCGTCAAAAAGATTACGCCGCGTGGGTGGAAGGCTTGCGCAAAAATATTTATTGGGAATCACGATTGTAAGGCGGTACGTTCTTCCGCTATTTAGCTGGTGACAGAAGGGGAAATATTTTGGCAAAGCTCTCAACTATCGGACAAGTAAACGACGTCGACGCCGCGGCACAGCTGCAACAATCCTACGAGTCACTGCGGAAAGAAATTGCCAAAGTGATCGTCGGGCAGGATAAGATTGTGGAGCAGCTGTTAATCGCCTTGCTCGCCCGCGGTCATTGTCTGCTTGTTGGTGTGCCCGGACTGGCTAAGACATTGCTCATCCGCACTGTCGCGCAAGTTCTTGACCTTTCCTTCAACCGCATTCAGTTCACTCCCGACCTGATGCCGAGCGATATCACCGGCACGGAAATCATAGAAGAGAATACTTCAACGGGCGCGAAGGCGTTCAAGTTTGTGCAGGGTCCGGTCTTCGCAAACATTGTGCTTGCCGACGAGATAAATCGAACTCCGCCAAAAACGCAGGCAGCATTGCTCGAGGCAATGCAAGAACATCGCGTCACCGCAGCGGGAAAGACGTACACATTACAGGAGCCGTTCTTTGTTCTCGCAACGCAAAATCCAATCGAGCAGGAAGGAACGTATCCGCTGCCTGAAGCACAACTCGATCGCTTCATGTTCAATTTGTGGCTTGATTATCCTTCGATGAGCGAAGAAGTTCAGATCGTAAAGAACACAACAAGCCAGATGGCGCCGTCACTCAGCCACGTTCTTTCGGGAGAAGAGATTTCGTTCTATCAGAATCTTGTGCGGCGGGTTCCCGTTGCGGATAATGTGGTGGAGTTTGCAGTGCGGCTCACTACCAGGACACGGCCCAAATCCGATTCGACGCCGAAGTTCATCAAAGACTGGATTAGCTGGGGCGCCGGTCCCCGCGCATCACAATATCTGATTCTCGGTGCCAAAACACGCGCCATCCTCGCAGGCAAGCATACGCCGGATATCGATGATGTGCGGGCAATGGCCGGCCCCGTGTTGCGTCACCGGCTCGTCACGAATTTCAACGCCGAAGCCGATGGCGTCTCCACCATCGACATAGTCGACCGTTTGGTGAAAGAGGCGGAATAAAAGAATTTCGAAATGCGAATTGTGGATTGCGAATTGCAATTTCGCAGTTGGCAATTTTCACTTCGCAATCATGATGATGCCGAATATTACTCTCAGCTTTACCACATCTGCTTTTGTTGTTGCGCTTCTCGCTCTCATCGCTGTCGCCGTTTCATTTTACTTCTACCGCCACACCGTTCCGCCCATCCCGCGTTCAAAAAAAATTACCCTGATTGTCCTCCGTTCCATCGCCCTGACGCTGTTGCTCGTGTTCCTGTTTGAACCTCTGCTGCGTTTCGTTTCCACCTCCACCCAAAAACCTGTTCTTGCCGTGCTGGTAGATGACAGCAAGAGCATGAGCATCAAAGATAAAACGGGCGACCGGTCGGAGATTCTGAAACATTTTCTGGCAGAGAAAGGCTTTAAGAACGCAAGCAACGAAATCCGTCTCTACTCATTCGGAACCAGGACGCAGCAAATCGAAGCCGGCACAATCGATTCACTCCGCATCGATGAAGGTGCTACGGATATTACTGCCGCGCTTCGCAAAGTCGGCGAGGAAAAAGATCGCAGCAACATTGGTGCGGCGCTGCTCATCAGCGACGGCAGTTACAATCTCGGACAAAATCCATTGTACGAGGCGGAGGAGTCCGGCATCCCGCTGTTCACCGTTGGCATCGGTGATTCGACGGAACAGAAGGATGTCCTGATTACCAAAGTGCTTACGAACGAATTGGTGTACAATCTGACCGAGGTCCCGGTTGATGTAACGATCAAGAGCTCCGGCTTCAAAGGCGAGAAGGTGGAAGTGATTCTTGCAGAAGGCAGCAGGGACTTAAGCCGCGCTCAGATAACTCTTGAAGAAGGAACACGTGAATACGCCGCACGCCTTTCGTACACGCCGGATGGTGACGGCATAAAAAAATATTCGGTGCGCGTCTCAAAGCTCCAGGGCGAACTGACAACGGCAAACAACCAGCGGACATTTTTCGCACGCATTCTTAAAAGCAAGCTGCGCGTTCTTATCATCGCCGGCAGCCCGTCGCCGGATGTTTCCGTT
>JBKJJX010000116.1:0-10878 GCA_046597825.1 Bacteroidota bacterium
TCAATGGCAAAAGCAAATTGCCTTATCATCTTGCCGGAAAAATCCTCGTCAGCTAAAAAATGCAGTCGGGTGGAAATTGAAATGATAAAGGAAATCAGATAGGCAAATCATATGCGCGACGTAAGTTCAAAATCCAACACACTTCGTACAGCCAAGGCTTCGGCGAGCCTCCGGTGTTCGAAGTGTGTTGGATTTTGAACTTACGTCGCGCATATGATGTGCCTATCTGATTTCCGTTATCATTTCAATTTCCACCCGACTGCATTTTTTAGCTGACGAGGATTTTTCCGGCAAGATGATAAGGCAATTTGCTTTTGCCATTGAACTCATCACGCCCGAGCTTTGCGTGCCCGTTGTGCGAACGTGCAGTGCTCCCTTTACTGAAGTAACAATGCCTCGAACGAAGTGCCGCTTACCATCCTTCTTCACAATCGGTTCGTCGAGAATAGCTGAAAGATGAAAAGATGGTACCGGATTTCGTCCCAACATTTTTTCCAATGCCGGACGCACGAACTGAAGGAACGTGACTGAAGTCGATGCAGGATTTCCGGGCAGACCGAAGACGAGTGTTTTTTTATATTTGCCGAAGAGCAAAGGTCGTCCGGGCTTGATGTTCACGCGCCAGAATTTTATTTCTACCTGAAGTTCCTCCAACACTTCCTTCACTAAATCGTATTTGCCGACCGACACTCCGCCGGTAATAATCAGTACATCGGAACCCAACGCTGCACTGATTGCCTTGCGAATGCGTTTCTTTTTATCGGGAGCAATTGGCAGAACAACCGATTTCCCACCGGTCTCTTTTACGAATCCCGCTAATGCGTACGAACTGCTGTTGCGGATTTGTCCGCCGGATAATTTTTTCGAGATATCAACCAATTCATTTCCCGTCGGAAGAATCCGAACAACCGGTTTCCTCGTCACTTCTACTTTTGTGAACCCAAGCGAAGCAAGCACTGCCAAATGCGCAGGGCCGACGACTTCTCCCGATTCCAGAGCTGCATCCTTGAGTTTGATATCTTCACCTGCCCGGCGTATGTGCGCTCCGGGTTTCGCAGGACTCACAAAGCGGACAGTCTTTTCATCTGTACTTATCAATTCAAGCGGCACAACGCAATCAGCTCCGTCCGGCACTTTTCCGCCCGTCATGATACGGACAGTCTCTCCGCTTTTGACTTTGGCGTTGAAGAGGTTTCCTGCACTCGACTCCCCCACCAATTTGAGCTCGATTGGATTCGTCTTCGAAGCTTTCCTGATCGAAGAAGAATTCAGAGCGAAGCCATCCATCGAACTATTGTCAAACGGAGGAATGTTCTCCTTTGCAATTATGTCCCCGACAAGAGACCGATGCAAGGAATTGCGAAGTTTAACCTTCTCGGTTGCTAATGCAACACATTCATCCAGGATCAACTTGAGAGCTTTATCCGCATCAACCATACACAAAGGAGCTTGACGTTAGATGTGAAAATCCGGAAGGAATAGTACGAATCTTTGTCGGGAATGTAAACAAAGCGGAGACGCCCGCAAGATAGTGTGAGCCTCTCCGCCAATGATGTTACTAGGTTACAACCGGTCTATTCTACTTTGTAAATCTCACGATGTCCGTTCATCACCAATTCGTGATAATCCTTCATCGCTTCAGCAGTACGCGCATCGCTCATGGTCGTACGTGCCATCTCTGCAAGCGAATCAATTTTTTCGACATCCATTTCCATCACAACCGTCCAATAGTTTTCTCCGCTAACGTCGGTGTATATCCGGGCTTCACCAAACCCTTGCGCGCTCATTGCAGATGAGAGCTTTTTGAACCGTGCAACCAGGTCCTTTGCTTTTCCCGGCTTGCAATGGAATACCTCCCGAGCCATATACATACGACCTCCTGTGGGATTTGTGATCGACTATCGAGACGGTGCTACTTTCTCGATGCTTTGTCGTCGAATGTTACAAAATTATCCATAGCAGTCAAGGTGGTCTTCGACTTTACCGGAGTAATAGTCCCATCCGGGAATGAGATTTTGCAAACTTCCCAAACATCTCCCCCACGACTCGCGGCATTCGAAATTGCAAACGGGCCAAATTCAACGTTAGGGCCGTTGCGCACCGCAACGGTAACATATGCTGCGCCCGGACTTGCACCATGAGTTGCAAAATAATGCAGGAATAAACGGTAATCACCTTGCGTCGTTACAGTCGGAATAGTGATATGTTCCGGACCATAGCCGTTTACATCATCAACGTCCAGGAAGCCGCCCCATGATGTTGATCTGTTGCTATAATAACAATCCGCTGTTGTCCAGAAGCTCCCCGGGAACGTGCTGCCCGGAGGAAGCAAATGAAAATCAACGTCCGAAGCAGCTGTGTTCCAGCGAAGTTCCGTCCAAAGATCAAGAGTGCCAAAGTTCCCCGTAAATGTTACGGTCGTATCGGCGACAGCCTTTTTTCCATCGGAGCGTTTTGCACACGACGTAATATGCACGGTGTTCGAACCGCTCTTGATAACGATCGGCTGCGAAAAACTCCGGTGGTCGGACAGAACATCGAGGCGTGTTGCTATTCCGTTTACTTCGAGCACGCCTTCAGCCAGACTATCGGCTTGCACACTTCCCTGCAGCATCATATTCCGCGTTGTGTACGTGGAATCCTTCAGAGGCCTGACAAGAGTGAACAGCACATGGCGTTCTTCAACAAGACGGAGTTCGCCGGCAGAATTCGGATAATAATCCAATCGTGCAAACGCACTTTCATATGTTTCAGATTTTGATTCACGTGGCAACGCCTGAATTGCGCTAAAAAGTTTTTTCCCGCAGAGAAGAAGATCAAATAGCAAATTTCCTGTGTGTGGTCCAATGCTGTGCTTCTCCGTCCATCCCACAACTCCCGCCACACCCTTATTGGTAAACGCTTTTGCCAACGCCTTATTTGGATCTTTCAATCCTTGGCATGTTGAGAGATAAATCATAGAGCCGGGAAAATCGTTTGCTGCGTAATTTGCCTCGATGAAATTATTTGAAATTTTGTAATAGGAGACGGTTTTATCTACCCCGCCTCGTTTCTCCTTGTGCACACCGATGGAAATCTTTTGAGTAAGAAATTCCGGCTCGAACCGGGTAAGCAGCATCGCGAGATTCTGATCTTCCGTTCCGGTTAATTCTTCGCCGGTGTTAAACCACGTTATACCGCCGCCGTCTGCCTGGTAGTCTCCATGTGCGATAATGAAGACAACTCCAAACTGCTTCAGTCCTGTTTTATAAAAATTAACATCCGCCTGATTCCCGTTTTTTGTCGTTACTGTGAACCCTGATTGTTCAAAAGCGCTCTTCACACTCGCAAGATACCCCGTATACGAGGTTCTGCTCTCATCCTGATTGAGTTGGTTGATGAGACAGATATCCATCGCACCAGCATTGATGCGCGCAACCGTTTGAGTTTTCGCTTTGGGCTCAATAATTACAGGCCGTCCGTACGGCGGTGTGGTAACGCCCGGACCTTTATACCATGAAACGGTTCCCGATCGTTTGAACTTGATGTACAGCGCGTCATCCGTTACCCAGGCATTCTCCACATTCGGGGCGGCCCGATACGTTGCAAGCATTGCCTGCCATCCGGGAATCGGGTCATCGCGTTTCAAAATTGTATCCGCCGTGGCGCCAATAGTTTGGTACGATTGTGTTATTGCTTGCTTTTCGGCGGTGGTCAGTGGACTCGTATCATCAGCAGACGGGCCGCTATCCTTCTTGCATTGAAGAGATAGCATTGCAAGAGTCAGAATCATTATCAACCGTATTGTGTTCATCTTTATCACCATTCATTATTTGACATCTCCAAAAACCATTATTCCTTAATGACCGGTTTCTGCCTCTGAACACGCCGGAAGATCCGTCATGCCTTGAAGAATCTCTTCGCAACGTTCATACTGAACGGTTGCGGTGATGTGCATATTCAGGACTAACACAAGCCGGCTTCCGGCGGGAGTGGTTGTTCCCGAAGCGGCAAACTCTACCAATGTCCCTGTTCCTACTCCTTTGACAAAATTCTCCAGCTCCGTTTGGAGCTTTTGGATATTGCTTTCGATTAAGTCATTCAAGCCGATCTGGGGAATGTCAAGCACGCTCAGGAGAATTGGCACATTTCGAAATAGTTCATTCGTCTGTGTTGCGGTTCGGCCAAGAAACGCGCTCACCGTAAGAGCACTTGCAACGTTACCGAGGCCCTTCGAAGCACTGAGCGAAAGGCTTTCAATCTTGAGTGATTTTACCCTTGCACCTTCAGGCAAATTGAAAGCCCTCGCAATGCTCGTCCGTGAAATGAAGGTGCTGGTAAAGTAAACGCCGTCCGGGTCATCAATAGTGAATTGCCCCACCTGATCGATGCTGACGGTGTATTGGAAGCGCTTGTTTTCGCAGCCGATATTGAATGCAGCGAGAACGATGACAATAGCAATAAGCTTCTTCATTTGAGTCCTCATGAATGATTGAGTTAGCGAACTAGATACCGAGCCCAAACCCTGCCGCAAATGTTGACTGCGACGACAGATTATATTCCGCGTAGAGACGGAAGAAAGCAAGGTTCAATGCTGAGCCGAGCGTGAACCGCAACACGTTAGCGGCCTTTGCCGAAGTAGACACCTGTTCTGTGCCGCGAGTGTATTCGATGTTCATCTTCGAAAGCTCAAATCCGGGTCCGCCATACACAGTGAGCACGCCCGTTCTCCAGCTTGCTTGTCCACTTAACAAAAATGCGTTGGCACTGAGAAGGCTACCGAGTTCAAAGTGCTGATAATAGATTCCGGCTGCAAAATCGAGCGGGACTTTCTTCAACTTCAGATGCTGCGTGAGATTGTGTCTGAACCCGACTCCGAAGAGCTTGAGGGTGCCAAAGCTGCTGCCGAGCTTTACCTGAAAGAACCGGAACAGTGCCTCGGTGCCGTAAAACGACCCGACAGTTATTTGAGGTGCGGCAATTGTAAGCATCTTCACATTGAACCCGCCGGGGAAAACGTACGTCGTACCGCCTGCGCCGTTCACAGCCACGCTTTGGGAACTGCCAAAAACAGTGGGTGCTTGAACTGTCTGTTCGGGCGAGAAAAAGCCGTCCGTCTTCGCGGTGAATGTTTTCCTGCTGTCACTCACAGGCGCTCCCATTAGCACCGCACCGACCCGGATGTGAAATCCGTCCAGCGGGACATTGCCATCCTGAAAAAGCCCTGAGTTAAGATTTGCCGAAAACGCATCGGCAAGCGGCTGGATGAAACCCTCCGAATTGGTTCCGCCATATTTTGCAAGCAGATTGTCTAACTGGGCATCTGCACGGTGAGCGCAGATAACCAAGAGTAATACACAAATTAGTCGAGCGGTTTTCATAAGCCTCCTGTTGGTTAGATATGTGGAATGAGTTTCTGCATAAACAGTTGTTTTGTCGGGACCGGATTTCAATAAATCGTAAAACTTCGCTCCTTGAAATGTGTGACACTAATCCTTGGATGCGATTCCCAATACATCTTCAATCTTCTTCAGCAGTCTCTCTTCGAGAAATGCTTTCTCCAGGAAATTATCCTTGTATACTTGCTGCGCTACTTTCGCCCGATCCCGGTCTACATGTGCAGTTAGAAGGACAACCTTCATACGTGGGTGCCGTTCATGCAGTGTTTCGGCAATTGTCATACCGTCGTCGTGATCGAGGTACAGGTCAATGAGTGCGAGATCGATGTTGCGGTCATCGACTATCTGCAGGCCATCACTCCTGCCTTGAGCCTCATAGACAGCAAAGCCATGTCCTTTAAGTGTAAGAGCGATTCCACGTCGCATGGCGTAGTCGTTATCGATAATCAGAATTGATTGCTTCATGTAAACGTTCTTGACAAGAGACTGGTAGGTAGGAGAAGGAATGCAAGAGTAATGCCGATTCCGGTCAGAGAAAAATGGCGGTAAACATGAGATTTCTTACAGGGATTTTTGGCGGAAGGAAAACGAAATTCAACCCGCGTGATAATAAGCCACGCGGGTTTAGCATAATTTTGACGAATCAGCCGGAAAGCTCAGGAAAAGTTGAAACCAGAAGGATGGGAAGGAACGCCACAAATTGTGGCGATACAGGAGTTGTTATTCATTTCTTTGACGTTCCGAGAACCAGACCAAAGAATATGAAAGCGCTTGCACCCACTCTGTTGAATATCCGGTTCCACGTTGCGTAGAAAGCCATCTCTTTACTTTGTGGGCGGACATTGCATACGCCAAATGGATGGCGATAACCAGAACACAATACGTCAGCACCAACGTGAAGAACTGCAGCATAATTCTGCGTATTCTCGATGACTGATTGAACTTCTATTCCTCTTTGGGAGACTTAAGCTTGAAGCGTTTGATCTTTCTACTGAGAGTATCCCGCCGTTCACCGAGTGCCTTTGCTACCACCGTAATATTCCAACGATATTTTTCAAGATTATGCAGCAGGAACATGCGCTCGAATTCTTCCGTAGCCTTTTTAAAAGAGCCTCGTTCCATCGCTTGTTGTATATCGTCGGAGTTATCGTTCCTGTTGAAGACAGCAGGGAGATCTTCAGGCCCGATCAAATCATGTTCTGCTGTTACAACAAGCCGCTCAACAAGATTTTCCAACTCACGCACATTTCCGTTCCATGCGTGCGCGTCAAGTCGGGCAAGAGATTCATTTGAGAAACGGATCCGTCTCCCCTTCTCCTTCTCCATCGCATGAACAAAATGCTCGACCAATAACGGAATGTCTTCTTTCCGTTCCCTAAGTCGGGGAATGTGCAGCGGAATGACATTCAGACGGTAAAACAAATCTTCACGGAACCGTCCTTGTTTCACTTCTTCCTCAACATTTTTGTTTGTTGCCGCCACGACCCGGACATCAACAGTAATTGACGCATTGCTGCCGAGACGTTCGAACGTGTGGTCTTGAAGAAAACGGAGAAGTTCTACCTGCACCTTCGGACTCACTTCACCAATCTCATCAAAAAAGAGTGTCCCGGCATTTGCGGTCTCTAATTTGCCGGGCTTGAACTGCGTCGCTCCTGTAAACGCTCCTTTTTCGTAGCCGAACAGTTCGCTCTCAAGTAGATGTTCGGGAAGAGCCGAGCAGTTCACGACAACAAACGGCTTATCTTTGCGCGGGCCGTTATAATGAATTGCTCTCGCAAACAATTCCTTACCAGTACCATTTTCTCCCTGCAGCAAGACCGTCGAATCCGCATCATCGACAATTCTTTCGAGCATCTTCATTGTTCGGGTCATTGCGGGACTTGTACCAATGATCTGCTCAAACCGGAAACGTGATTGGACTTCGTGACGAAGGCGCTCGTTTTCCTGCTCCAATTTTTGATGCTCTGCACGCAGACGACGTGCATCAACTAATCGTTGCAGCCGAAACAACAGTTCTTCGGTTGTGAATCCTTTCAGAATGAAATCATCCGCTCCGCTCTTGATTGCCTCGACGGCACGTTCAATTGTCCCGTGTGCGGTTGTCATCAACACAATAGCATTCTTCTGAAGGGATTTAACAAGTGCAAGAATCTCAATGCCATCTTGCTCGTTTGGAACGCAGAGGTCGAGCACGACCATCTCAAAGATGTGAGAACGAAGTTGCTCCTCTGCTTGCTGCTTCGACTCAGCTTCAGATGTCGTATGGCCTGCCCGCTGCAAACCAAAAACAATTCCCTTGCGATATGCATGCTCGTCGTCAACGACAAGAATATTAGACATGATTCACTTCCTGCTACGTGGTTGAGGCGTGTCGTGTTTGTGGCAAGATAATTACAAATGTGGCGCCTTGCCCCGGTTCGCTGATGAGCAGTAGCTCGCCGCCGTGGTTCTTTATGATCTGGCGTCCGAAGGAAAGGCCGAGTCCATGCCCTTCGGGTTTTGTCGAGAAGAAGGGTTCGAATATTTTTTCATGAAGTTCCGGCTCAACGCCGGGACCGTTGTCCGAAATTTCTATTTTGATACTTGCGCCATCTGTCCGGAGGTTGAGATTAACAATCCCAGGGGCTTCCTTCTTGTTATTTCTACACGCGTCAACTGCGTTCAGCAATATATTGGAAAGTACGCGCTTGAGTTGCACGGCATCAACTTCGACGGGAGGAATCTTGTTGTCGTATTGTTTTCGAATTACAACGTCTGACGGACGAATGTCGGCGACCGCGTCATCGGCAAGCGAAACAATATCGGTCGGAGAAAACTCAGGATGGGCAAGACGGGCAAAGTTGAGCGACTGTGTAAGCAATGACGATAGCCGGGCGATGGATTGATGGATCGTATCAGCAACTTCGTATTCAGGCCCTCCGTGTTCAGCCCGTTTCATGAGTTCGGCACTGAGAAGTTTGAGTCCTTCTATCGGATTGCGGAGATCGTGCACAAGAGACGAAGAAACCCGCCCGATTGCAAGCAATGTCTCGTTTGTCTGCCGCTCAAGAAGGAATGTTCTCAGGTCACTTGCCATTGTGTTGAAGTCTGAAGTGAGCGCTCCGATTTCGTCTCTGCTTTGAATAGGAATATTTGCCTCAAGATTTCCTTTTGCAAAGCGCTCTGTGGCATGAGCCAGTTCTCCAATTGGACGGGTGATATTCCGCGACACAAGCACAGTGCCGATAATGCCCGATGTCAAAGCCAGCGCGAGGATGAGAAAAAATAAAATCTGCGTCCGATGGAACGCAGCCTGAAGCGGCGACGCTGTGGGTGCGACAGCTATGTACCATCGCTCCTCAGGTATCGGTTCTCTGAATGCGATGTATTCCTTAACCGGCCGAATGGTCAGATAGGAGTTGTCAGGGAACATAGACCCGCTCAATCGATGCCCATGTGTACCTACCGACGAGGAACCGACGAGGCTTTTGAGGAATTCTGCATGACCATGTGATCGGGATGAATCTTCCGCAATTACTTTTCCCGCATCGTCGAACAAAATGTATCTTCCCGGCTGGAACACAGCCATCTCATTGACTATCCGCGCTGCAAAACGAAGGTCAAGATCAAAAAATACAAAACCGACAAGAGAAGTTGAACTGAAAACAGGCGCTGAAAAGGTCGTTATGGGATTCCCGCTGATCGTGTCAATCGGAAACTGTATCGGGATTCGTTTCGAAAAACTCATTGCAACAGCGGGCATAAACATAGCGTCGTTCAGAGCGCTTCCTCTCTCCTGCGTTTGGTGTAATCCCCGGACGACGAGCAGTTCTTTACCATCTGCCCGGACGATCCGTGCCTGTACAAATGGGCTGTGCCGGATTACAAAACGCTGTGCAAGTCTGCCCGTAAGCGTGTTCCCCGTCGTCAAGCCATCACTAAAAGCGCTGGAGGTGGACCATTCCTTTGATGCTTCTGATTGAAGGACAAGCATGTCGGCGTAACACTCATCGAGTTTCTCTTCAATGCGGCTCGCCGTCATCTGACTGAGATGCTCTCCCTCCAGTTGCACTTGTTCTTCAAACCCGCCCTTGAGCGAACGGTACGAAAAAAATCCAAGCACCAGGATCGGTAGTATGATGAGCGGGAGAATATAGAACAACAAACGAGTACGTATTCTCATCAGTTATTCCACCTTCCGTACGGCTATGTCTTTGAAATACGTCGGAGCATTTTCAGACCCGATTCCCACTTTCCCCCGACTGGATTCGGTAAGCTTCGCAGATGAGATGAGGAGCGTGTCGTTGAGAAAATAATTCAACGAACCGCCTTTGACAACTACTTTGAATGCATACCATGACCCTTTCTGTATTGAGTATGGGACTTCTGCTATAAACGTTGAATGCCCCCGATCAAGATACTCAAGCGTTATTCCTCTCCGAAAAAAATTTGTAATCCGGTATGCCCGGCGCATAGAATTATCAGAAACCCTCAGATAGATATACGCTGCTCGATGGTCGAGCTCGTCAAGTCTGAACCGGCCGGAAAACTCATAATCGCTCCATGACTCACTCCCCGTGACTGAACAATTTGTCGGTGCCCCATACCCTATGTATGTGTGATTCTTTTGAACCCACGTGCCCGAAACAATCTGCCAACGTGAAGTTGAATCGTTCTCGAATGTGTCGCTAAACAGCTTGTCGGTTGCATGATACGCGAAAGGTACGGGCGGAGAAAACTTGGAAGCGATTGCAGGTTGTCTCTTCGGCACAGGCGAGAAATCTCTGGCTGCAATCAAGTTCGCAAGATGTACGCGCCCTGAACCTCTGCCCCCGCTCAGCCAGCCGTACAACTCATGGTTGTTGTCCTTGCCGAGCCAACCGATGCTGCGATGGTAATGGGACGTGCGGATGGAATCATCATTTGCTTTAATCGGGCTCGACCATGACACTCCTCCATCCAATGAATGTGAAAAGAAAATATCGCCAAGAATATTTTCGCCCGAATCCATCCAAAGACATCCTAAGGATAGCGGGCTCATAGCAAAAAGATTCGGATACGAGCTGTTACCTTCCGAGCGTTCGCTGATCCGAATACCGGGGGTCCAGGTTGTTCCGCTATTTTGTGAAGTAGCAAAATAGATATTTGAACGTACGTCACCCCTTAACCCCGCATCACGATAGTCCATCCATGCACAATAGAAATCTCGCCCATTGCATATGAGCGAGGGAGCTCCCTGCCAGCTGTGCGTGGTATCGTCATTGACTTTACTGTTTGATGACCACGTCGCCCCCCGGTCTGAGGATGTCGAGCAATATATATCGAACAGCGTTTGTGAATTCCTATTGTCGGTCCAGACGATGCACACCACGCCTGTCGGCGACACAGCAACAGACGGCTCCGTTTGCTCCTGACCTGTGTGGTCGTCATTGATGCGGATGTTCGGTGACCATGTTTTTCCTGTATCAAGCGAACGGGAAAAATAGATATCAGGATTGCCCTCCCGATAATCAACAAA
>JBKJJX010000239.1:0-10375 GCA_046597825.1 Bacteroidota bacterium
GAACGGAGGCCCTTCTACATTTTTATCCCGGGGCGATGGAGTCACAGTAGAATCCTGAAGGTTTCCCTTTACTGGTGGCGTTCCCAACTTTTTATTTCCCGGAGTCGGTGTCACAACCGAATCCTTTTTCATCTCATCGAGTTTCTTCTGCCGCTGAATTTCCACTTCCTCCAGCTTCGGCTGCACAGTTGATGCATAGACCGATTGAGGGAAACGTTTCACCAGTTTCTTGTAGCTTGCAATTGAGCTGTCACGATTCGGCTTCACGTTCTCATAAATCCACCCGATCGTGTATTGCGCTTTCGCGGCGTAGACAGATGTTGAGTCTCCCCGGGCAATCGCCTTGAGCGAGTCAATCGCAGCTGCAACCTGACCCTGCCTGACGAGATCCTCGGCTATTTTGTATGATGTTTCTTTGGGGTCGACATTCTTTTTCGGTTCGGGTATTTTCAAATACCGGCGCGACTCAGCGGCAAATTCCGACTCAGGAAAGCGCCCCACAATTTCCCGGTGCAACGAGTCAACAACGGAATGATTGTCCACAGAATCCTGGCCGTAAATCTGCGCCAGCGTATAGAGGGCACGTGGCGCATACTGGCTCTTCGGATAATCCGTCAGCAATTTCTTGTACCAATACGTAGCGGAATCCGGAACGCCGATGGTCGCGTAGAACAAGCTTGCAATCTCCAACTCGTTGTATGCCAGCCGGACTCGCACAGTATCCATGGGAATTGCCGGAGCGGGCGGAAGTTTTGATTGAGTTGAATCGAGATGAGCGAGATTCTTTTCTGTTAAAGATTTTTTCGAATCAGAGAGCGCATTATGTTTTGATGAATCAGCGAACACAATCGGGTTCACGGAATCCGGCAATGCCTTTTGTTTTGTGGAGTCCCGCAACGCGACAACTTTCTTTGCCGTATCCGGAGGCGACAGGAGAAACATCCGAATACTATCGTACTTTACTATCTCATTTCGGTGCAGGATATATTTGTTCAACGCTTCACTTCGCTTGAGCAGCGCTACGGTAATTTCTGCTTGAGGAAATTCAGCCTTGCCTTTCTCGTAGGCAACACGGGCGGAGTCATAATTTCTATCCTTCTCATACAACATTCCCAGCTGATTGTAGGAAAGTGCGGCCGCTTCCGTTCGCGCAAAGGCAGTATCAACATACCGGTATTGTTCTTCTGCGGCGGGAATGTCGTTCTGGTCGCGGTACACATTCCCGATTTGGAGATTAATCTCACCAAGAAATTCCTTGTAATTACCATTGGCAGAAAGTCCCTCAAGCAGCTTCAGGCTTTCTTCATGCTGCCCGATCCGGGAAAGCATGCGCGCTTCGCCCATTTGTCCGCGATACGCGTCCAGATAATTGCCGCTCACTTCTCCCGACGTCACAAATGCGTCGCCAGCGGCTTTATGATTCCCTTCCTGCATGTATATTTCCGCAACCGCCCGATATGCCAGCGCCCGCTCCTCCGAAGTCTCGCCAAGTTCGGCGGCGATCATGTAGTATCCCAGCGCTTCCTTATAATTCTTGTTTTCAAATTCAATGTGGGCAAGCAGAAGCGAAGTCTTTGCAATAATAGCATCGAGTTCCTCTTTCTTTGCTTCGGCAAGCAATTCCTTGGCAGTTGATGCGGCCTCACTCTTGTCGTTGTTCTTATAATATGTATTGGCAAGAAGAAGCTTCGTCTCGTAAATAAGGTTACTTTCCGGATGGTTCGAAAGGAGCTCTTTGAACTTTCGCTCCGCCGATTGGTATTCATTCTGATAGTAATAAGATTTTCCTATCATCAGCAGGGCGTTGTCCACCAGATTCGATTGAGGATGGTACTGCAGCAGCTTCGAGCATTTTTCAATGACCGTCGTGAACTTGACTTTGGTGGGCGGTTGCACGTCAAAGGGTGCGAGGAAAGGTTTTTCAGTTCGCGATGTAACTGCGGGACCGGTGCCATTCAGAACTTCCTGTTCAGCTTCGGTGAAGGTTCGTTGGGCGTTATAGAATGTGTTGAAATATGCACCAAGAAAATCGCCGACACTGCAACCGGAAAGAAGCAGGGAAAAAATAAGCAGAAGGATAAAACGCCGCAAGTCAACAAGCTCCATGTTCACGTACTTCACAGAAAAACGTATGTATATTCTCTCCGAAAGTCAATTTTCAAAAGGTTAAACCTTTTTACGGCAATATGTTTCTAACCAACAGTGCGCACGTAAATAAATTCAGTATACAATTGGAGGAAGTTATGTTTAAGACACTTTTCGCAACCATAGCCGTTACAGTTATGGCGTTTACAACTATCCTTGCTCAACCACCGGGAGGCCCGCCCGAAAGAATGAATCAACGCCCGGGCCGTGAAGAAGGGATGATGAAGAAACTCAATTTTACCGATGCACAGGAACTGCAGATGAAAAAAATGCGCATTGAACTTATGAAGAAGCAGACTCAGCTTCACTCCCGTATTCAGACGTTTCAACTTGATACGAAGGGGCTGTTCCTTTCCGATAAAGTTGATCGCAGCGCAATCGAAAAGAACATCAAGGGAATTTCGGATGCACAAGAGCAGATAAAACTGAACTTCCTCGATCATTGGTTTGCTGTTAACGGAATTCTTACCACTGATCAGCAGAAAATCTGGAAGACGGCGCCCATGGAATTTGAACAACGCATGCACGGCCGCAAAGGCCGGATGATGGAAGGTCGTGAAATGATGAGAGGACCCGATGGTCCACCCGACGCTCACTAACAATCACATTTACTTTACAAAAGAGCGGGCTTGCCCGCTTTTTTTGTTTCTGCTATTTCGGATTCGTGGGGCGAACGTCAATCTCGCTGAACATGCTGCGGTCAGGAGCGGTGATCGCGAAGATGACTGCTAAAGCTACATCTGCAGGCTGCGTAATAGAATCGCCCTTCTTCCCTCCTGCTGAAAAAGAAGTATCGACAGAGCCGGGAAAAATCGTAACAACACGGATATTGTTTTCCCTGACCTCGAGCATCAGCGAGCTCGCCCAACCTCGTAAGGCCCACTTTGTTGCCGCATATCCGGTTCCATTCACGAAACTGTTTTTGCCTGCAAGCGATGCGATATTGACAATGCTGCCTGAGTTTTGCTTCATCATTCCGGGCAAGGAGAATTTCGTTGCTAAAAAAACGCTGCGCATATTCAACGCCCACATGGCATCAAAGTCTTTCACGTCCATATCCACACAGCGTTTAAAAACACCCATGCCGGCGTTGTTTACAAGAATGTCGATGTGGCCTGCAGGTTTCTGTGCAGTTTCAATCAATGACCGGATGTCTTGCTCTTGCGTCATGTCTGTTCGAACAGGAATAGCATGATGTCCGTCCTTTGACAGCTCCTCCGCAACCTGATTCAATTCACGTTCACTTCTTGCAGCGAGAAATACAGTCGCCCCTTCTGTAGCGAGGGCTCCGGCAATTGCTTTCCCGATTCCCTTGCTTGCACCTGTGACGACCGCAATTTTCCCATCCAATCTCTTCATCGCTACCTCGATTTTGTCAACTCCAGGAATTCCTGTCGCGTCTTCACATCATCTCTGAACACACCAAGCATCGAGCTTGTAGTTGCAACAGAGTTTTGCTTTTCCACCCCGCGCATCATCATGCACATATGGCGGGCCTCAATTATCACTCCAACACCAATAGGATTCAGATATTCATACAGCGTGTCCGCAATTTGCCGCGTCAACCGTTCCTGCACCTGGAGCCGGCGGGCAAAGACATCCACAATGCGCGGAATCTTGCTCAACCCGACTACTTTTCCGTCAGGAAGATATGCAACGTGAGCCTTCCCGAAGAACGGAAGCATATGATGCTCGCACATACTGAAGAAATCGATATCCTTCACGATCACCATCTCACTATACTTCTCTTTGAAAATCGCCCCGTTCAGAACCGTCTTGATGTCCTTCGTGTAGCCGCTGGTTAAGAACTTAAATGCCTGCGCCACCCTGTGCGGCGTTCGCAGCAAGCCTTCACGTTGCGGGTTCTCGCCAATAAGTTCGAGCTGTTCTTCGATTAACATTTCCATCGTTCGTTTCTTCGCCATCAACTACTCGCCTCTGTATTCAACAAAATTATTATTTGATTCAAAGAGTCTGACCGAATACAGTTTTCCGGCGGGCAGAGCCTTTTCAAGAATCTTCCAGAATGCAACGGCCATATTCTCCGCCGTTGGAATTATTCCCTTCAGAAAATCCACATCATGGTTCAAATGCTTATGGTCTACTCTATCGATAATCTCCTGGTTGATGATGTTCGAAAGCTTTTTCAAGTCGATCACCATTCCAGTTTCTTCCGGAGGAACGCCGGCAACCGTTACTTCGAGGTCGTAATTGTGGCCGTGGCCATTCGGGTTATTACACTTTCCGTAAATCTCCCAATTCTTGTCATCGGGCCAGGACGGATTATGTAAACGATGTGAAGCGCTGAAATTTTCCTTACGTGTAATATATACCATAGTGTGCCTTTGATTATTCTGCAAGTGCCTTCATTATTTCTTCTGTGTGTCCATCCACTTTCACTTTCGGGAAGATGTGCGTGATGGTCCCCTGCTCATCAACGATAAACGTCGTGCGCACCACTCCCATATATTTCCTGCCGTACATGCTTTTCTCCTGCCACACTCCGTATTTACCTGCAAGTTCTTTTTTTTCATCACTTATCAGAGGAAATGACAGTCCGTATTTGGTGGAAAACTTTTGGTGCGACTCCTGGCTATCCGGACTTACGCCGAGTACGACTGCGCCTTTCCGTTTAATAGCGCCGAGGTTTTCCTGAAACGAGCAGGCTTCCTTCGTGCAGCCGCTTGTGTCATCTTTCGGGTAGAAGTAGAGAACAACTTTCTTTCCTTTGAAATCGGAAAGAGAAACTTCCTTGCCTGTGCCGTCATGGAGTTTGAAGTCCGGCGCCTTCTTCCCAACCTTTAACTCAGCCATAATATCTCCTGTTGTAGAGCGATCGTATTTAGAGTTCTAACCGCAGCCTTCCGCCAAACGTCGTGTTCTTCATTGTAATACCGGTGATCGTATTTTCGTCCGAATCAGATCGAAGCCAGCCATCCAGCCATATTTGATTAACGAATTCGTACGTCCCGAAGAATTCTATGATTCTCGATTTGTGCAGAATGCCGTCGAGAAAGGCTGCATCAAGGGGGTCGGTGGAACGGTGCCCTTGAAAAACATCTCCTCCAACATTTTTGATCAGCAGACCGGTGTTGTCGACGATGTTATCTCCATGTCGTATTAATGTAACGCGGGCACTAAAGCTCAGGTTTCGTGTCGGAAAATAGTCAGCTCGCAGGAACCACGAATCCGAGTTCGGCCCGATACGCGGCCCAAGAATTGAATTCAAACTGGTGTAGCTGTCTTCCCGCGAACGATCGTGCGCGTACACGAACGGCTTCACACGCGTATATTCAACCATCAGAGTTGCGTTTGGTATAAACAAGGGGTCGGTGAGCATCAATCCCATCTGATAGGAGTAGCGATTGTACCAACGAGGCTGAAAGAATTCACCGAAATGCAAATCGTCAAAGACGATCGTTGCGTTCAGTTCAAGACCGGCTATGAAATGCGTTTGAACGTCGAACGCCCAAAGCACATTGTCACGTTCCTCGCGGGAGCGTTGGGAAGATTCGAGAACGATAAAGGGATTCAGATACGCAAAATCTATGGAACGGTTGCTGTAAATTGCCATCTCCTGAAATCCGATATCGAAGATATGCGGAAACGAAAATTCGATTCTGTGTGCAGCGAAATATTTGTCCGCCACAGTCGGTTCAACGTACGACACCGTCGTATCGGATGGCAATTTGAATATGAGTGAGCTTCGCCTTCCTAACAACGATCCGTGAAAGAATGTATACTTCAACGACTTGTATTGAAGGTCGGCTCGGAGAAAATCAAAAGGACGCACATTATCCGACGCAATCATTTTCTGGTCGTAGCCCGTTCCCCACAATACACGCTCTTTGCCGAACTGAACAGAGACAATACCTGCGTCGTAGCGTGCATAACCTTCACTATTGTCGAAGTTCTGTGCATCGGTAACTCCGAGCGTATACAACTGGCTGATGACGGGATCGCGATACAGCAATGCCCTGCTTCCCCAGAATTGCGCATTTGTCCCCTGCAGGTAATAGCCGAGCTTATCATATATCGTCCCGCGGATTCTTCCACCGAACTGAACGAACTCCGTATGCTGACTTCCGAGCGCATCTCCTGTGATGCTGCGTCCATCGATTGTCACGAGACCATTAACAAACATTGTCACATTAGAATCTTTGAGAACGTAAAGGAATTTTTCTCTGTTCGAAAACTCTTCTCCAAGCGCTGCACCGAACGTCGGCTCGGATGAGTTTATCACGGAATTAAACCCGTCGACGGATCCGGTAACGTCGTACTGAAATTCAGAGAGAAAATCTGCCGCCGTATTTCGTTCGCTTTCTGTCAATTGACTGCTGGCCTTGACGGTAACGAGAAATGTTCCGACCTCTTTTCTTGATAAAGGAAGGATGGCATCGCGGTATCGCTCAATAACGCCTTTCACCTCCATCCGTTTAAGAAATGTGTACACGGGATGCGTTGCCGGCACAGTTTCGACCTGGGCATACGATGCAATACCAAACAAACTCAAAACACTCAATGCAATTAGAACTCGAAATGTATACCTCAATTGTCCTCGCTTCGATTATTAGAAATAGAGTCCATACCAGACTGCATGGGGAGAAACCTGAACCGCCGGCATCGGCACTTTTATGAAGTTCAACGCTTCACCAAGTATTTTCAGGAACGGCGTGGTATCCGGTATTACCTTCGTCATATCGAGATCGAGCGCAAGCAGAAGCACACTATACGGTTGAGGCGATAGAACATCCCTCGCTCCATATCCAATTGCAAGATTCAGGAATCCCGGCCAATAGGAATCAACTCCCTCGGGCAGCAAGTTGTGCATCTTCATGCTTAACCAAATCGTCTGACCCTCGTAATCGTCGAAGATAATATGCTTCTGTCCTTTGAAGCCGCTGCCTCCCGGGTTATTGAGTTCCGGCGATGGATGATAGCTGAACTTGAAATCGAAGTTGCGAAGGAACGGCACATGGTACTGCGCGATCGGCCATGCCGCGCCGGCTACATCGCTTGCAAAATCAACGCGGTCAAACCCCCACGTTGAAAATCCGTCTTCGATCTCAACATATGTTTGAAACAGCAATGACCCCGCAGAGCCCCAATACAACGCAGCTTCTTCCGAAAAGCCGGCCCATCTGTATGCCTTACGAAGTATGAATGCCTCTACAGCCCCTCCGTAAAAATGTCCGAACTTGTCGACACTGAGTCCGTATTTTAGATCTTCCTGAAAATGGAACGGCGCCCTGTTTCCCTGCCACCATCCGTTTGCCTGATAGATGTGGATGCCGGCTATTGTTACTGCAACAGTACCACTTACAATGGCGAAGCGGATAGGATGAATATTCGTTGAGTCTTCGGCGGTATCCTTGTGGGCTTCAGGAAAAAGAAATTCTGCAGGTTGAGTTGCTGACGAATCAGTTTGGGCGAGCAGACTCTGTATTCCCAAACATGCGAGGAGTGTAATCCGCAAAAGGCCTGACTTCACAAGTTCTCCATCAGCTCATTCTCGAACGAAAATATTCAATCGTCTTCATCAAACCATCGCGTCGGTTTACTTTTGCTTCCCAATGCAATATCGTCCGTGCCCGCGTTGTGTCCGGCTGGCGGATCTTGGGATCGTCCTCCGGAAGGTCCCTGAACACGATCTTGCTCTTGCTCCCTGTCAGTTCAATTACTTCTTTTGCAAGCTGCAGCATCGTGATCTCATTCTGATTACCGATGTTGACCGGATAGACTTCGTTCGACATGAGCAATTTGTAAATGCCGTCGATCAGATCGTCCACGTAACAGACGCTGCGTGTCTGGCTCCCGTTGCCGAAGACCGTGACATCTTCTCCCCGCAATGACTGCGAAACGAATGCCGGAATTGCGCGTCCGTCTTCGATTCGCATACGCGGCCCATATGTATTGAAGATGCGAACGATGCGCGTATCAACGCCATGAAACCGGTGATATGCCATCGTCATGGCTTCGGCAAAGCGCTTCGCTTCGTCATAGACCCCCCTCGACCCGACGGGATTGACATTGCCCCAATAAGTTTCGGGCTGCGGATGAACAAGCGGGTCGCCGTATGTTTCAGAAGTTGAGGCAAGAAGAAACCGCGCATTCTTTGCTTTTGCAAGCCCGAGCGCTTTGTGTGTTCCGAGTGAGCCGACTTTAAGAGTTTGAATGGGAAGTTTGAGATAGTCTATGGGACTGGCGGGCGATGCGAAATGCAAAATGAAATCCACATCCCCTTCGATGTACATGTATTCGGTTACATCGTGATTGACAAAACGGAAATTCTTGTTACCCAAAAGATGGGCAATATTTCTGGTGTCGCCAGTAACAAGATTGTCAATTGCCGTTACCCGGCATCCTTCTGCAAGAAGCCTGTCGCAGAGATGTGAACCAAGAAATCCGGCGCCTCCGGTTACAACTGCGTGATGGACAGAATTCAAATCTGATTAACCTTGATTGTTGAGAGAGATGTTAATTCCGTCCGATGCCGTAATAGACGAATCCTTTTTCTTTAATTCGCGCAGGATCGTAAATATTTCTTCCATCGAAAATCACGGCCTGCTTCATCAGGCCCTTCATTCTATCGAAATCCGGCCTGCGGAACTCATTCCATTCCGTAACAATCACGAGAGCATCAGATTGGTTCAATGCATCGTAGTTGTTATCGAAGAATACCGCTTTGTCTTTCACGACTCTTCTTGTTTCTTCATTCGCCACCGGATCATGCAGGTGAAGTATCACGCCCTCTTTGAGGAGCGCATCGATAATTTTGAGGGAAGGCGCTTCACGGATATCATCTGTGTTCGGTTTAAACGCCAGTCCCCACAACGTAATCGTTAGTCCGCTCAGTGCATTCTTGAAATGCGACCTGATCTTATCAACCACGATTTCTTTCTGCCGGAAGTTTACTTTTTCCACGGACTTCAGTATTTGGAAATCATATCCTTGCTGGGTCGCGCTGTTGAGAAGAGCCGCCACATCCTTCGGAAAACATGAACCGCCGTATCCGATGCCTGCAAACAAAAATTGAGAACCAACCCGGGGATCGGTGCCCATGCCTTTCCGAACCAGATCAATGTCCGCACCGACGCGCTCGCATAGATTTGCAATCTCGTTCATGAATGAGACTTTCGTTGCGAGGAACGAGTTTGCAGCGTACTTCGTGAGCTCCGAGCTGCGTTCATCCATGATAATGAGAGGATTGCCGGTGCGAATAAACGGAGCAAACAGATCCTGCATCATTGCAAGAGCTCTCGAACTCCGTGTTCCAACAACAATACGGTCAGGCTTCATAAAGTCATTGACTGCAGCGCCCTCCTTCAGAAATTCCGGATTCGACACAACGTCGAATTCAAACGTTGTTTCCTTCGAAATAATCTCACGCACTCTGTCAGCCGTGCCGACAGGAACCGTACTTTTGTTCACGACCACCTTGTATCCGTCCATGGATCTGCCAATCTGCGAAGCAACAGTAAGGACATGCTTCAAATCCGCTGAACCATCTTCCGATTGCGGCGTCGGCAACGCGAGAAAAATGATTTCTGATTTCCGAACAGCATCGCTTACGTCAGACGTAAACGCAAGACGCTTTTCATGTATGTTCTTCTTTAAGAGATCAGTGAGGCCGGGTTCATAAATGGGGCTCTCACCTTTGCGCAACATGGAAAGTTTCCGCTCATCAATATCAACACAAATAACATCATTCCCGCTTTCGGCAAAACAAGTTCCAACCACTAAACCGACATAGCCGGTACCGATAACACTTAGTTTCAAGACTTGCTCCTACTTCGATGGATAATAGATAATCGTTGGATAGTATAAGCAAAAATGAATTTATACTCAAAGGACAGCGGGAGTGAACAGGGCTCGACTTCGAGTCTATGCGTGCGTGGCAAGCTATCTCTTGCAGAAAAATGGAGACTGCTGAAGCAGAAAACGCGTCGCAGCGACTTTGACTATTTTGCAATATAAGCACTAGGCCGGTAGCGCTTCAGTTTTCAATTTGCTCGTCATTCCGGAACGCCTGCCCGCCTTATTGTTCCTCGGGGCAGGCGGGCTTTTGTTCGGAATCTGAACTACAAAACATTGAGTGGATGCTGAATAGGACAGTTCAGCATGACATGCTTTCGATGGTTGGATGCGTATTTTGAAACTGAGAGGTAGATCAGCGCGGGGGATGGAATCAGATTGTTCTTCCTAGTAACTGATGTTACGCAAATGATTG
>JBKJJX010000240.1:0-8066 GCA_046597825.1 Bacteroidota bacterium
TAACCTCCGGGTCGTAACGCTGCTCGCAAGCATGAAAGGTGAATTATGAACTCTTTGAGCAGGAGACGGGACTCGAACCCGCGACGTCCAGCTTGGGAAGCTGACATTCTACCACTGAATTACTCCCGCAGTGGTTTTCCTGCCAATCTACAGTGGTTTCTGCAGATCTTAGGAATTCTCTCGCATCTTGTGGGACAAATGTGGGACAAAAATAGCAAGCTTCTCTACTTAAATATACCAACTGACCCTTCAACTTGCAACACATCATCTTCAACCACAAGATTTGCTTTCTGTTGTGAAACTCTCTTTCCTCAATCGAAAGAATTAAACCTCTTTTCAATCCTTCGGACTATTCTGTTTGGTTCAGTTCCTGGTAAGTTTTACTTAAGCAGTAGTGGACTATTTGCGATTGATTGAAAGAGAGCATCAGGCGGATGAGTACATTCACAGCGATTTTGTTGTTCCTTGTTCCAATTTCTCCGCCATTGTCGATTGAACAAGGCAACTGGGAGTTTGCGCGCATCGATTACGGACGAGCAGAAGTGATTTATGACTCCGTGCTGACCACTTCGGGAGATTCTGCAAATGTACTGTGGAGGCTTGCCCGTGTCTATGTGTGCATGGCCGATGTGGCGCCGCAAGACAAGAAACTTGCTCTGTATCGCGATGCCGAAACATTCGCAGCGCGATGCATTCAGGCGGATTCTTTGAAATCAGAAGGACACACGTGGCGGGCGGCTGCGCTTGGGAACATAGCAATGTTCGAAGGCGGCAAAACAAAGATAAAACTCTTTGTACCATGATCAAGGAAGAACTCCTCTGCAGTTTGCGCTTGAACTCAAAGGACGACATTGCGTATTCAATTCTCGGCTCATTCTATATGGCGCTCGGAAATGTAACCTGGATTGAACGGCAGCTCGCGAATGCATTTCTTGGTAATCTTCCCGAGGGAGGATATGTTGAATCGGAGAGTGCGCTAAAAAAGGCCATTACTCTTTCACCCGGCGTTATTCGGCACCACTTTGAGCTGGGAGAACTCTATAAAGAGCAGGATCGTAATAGCGAGGCGCTTGAGGAATTCCGCCGGGTTGCAACATTGCAGGCTGTACTCGCGAGCGATGCCCGGACTCAACAGTTAGCAGCCTTATTAGTGAAAGAACTGACAGAGTAATGGAGAAACTTGCACTGCATTGTCGTTTGCAGATAGGAAGATATACGCATCACGAACCCTCCGCCTGACTCGGCCCCTTTCATCTTCTTCTGCTTGCTGTAAAAAGGATTAACTACTCTTTCAACACTTCGGTGGATTACGTTCGATGCCAATCATTGGTATACTTGATTCACCTCTATGTTAGAGGTGTGTTCCCGTGAGGGAAAATCCATTGAATATCTGAAAGGAGATCAAAGTAATGAGTTGGTATAAAATAGAAGGACAGTGGAAGCAACGGAGAGGTAAGGTCGTGCACCATTGGGGAAAATGATGAACGATGAACTTGCCGCGATCGCCGGCAAGTACGAAGAGCTCGTGGGACGGCTTCGGGAAAAGTACGAGATTGCCAAAGAGGAAGCGAAAGAACAGGTTGACCTGTTCAAGAAAACTGTCCAACAGCAAGCTGATTGAAATGCAGAAAGAGCTGGACAAACAAAGCGGCATTGACAAAGAAACTCCTTTAAAAAAAACCGATCCAAACAAATAATTAAACCGGGGCACAAATGAAAATTCTATCCGCAGCACTTTTAATTCTCTTGTCGTTTATCGGATGTTCTGACAAAGCGGCGAGTGTACAGGTATCCAACCAACGCGCCACAAAGGCCAACGTGCAATTTAAGCAGGCAAACGGGAACACGATTAATCATAACGATGTGATATCGGGGACCATGAGCACCTTACAAGATGTTGCTGAAGGATCTATTGTTGTTACTGCCGTAATCCAGAATGAAGTTGTGTCCCCTACAATTACGTTCACTGCAGCAAAGGATAACAACTACACAATTGTTATTCTTGCCGGCGACCCGCCACGCCTGAGGGTTGATACGCAGGGGAAATAGGACGGTGGGCGAAACCAGGCGGCTTCGATTCAGGAAAGATGAGCAACTAATTTTGTTTTCTTCGAACGTAATGAAACAGATCCGGATGGTGCGTTTTGGCGGAAGGAGAATTTTATGAATGACCTGAGTTCTTCTTTTGCCGGAACGCGTTACATCATCATTGCCGCGATGTTCGTCATTATTCTCTGGGGCATCACTCAGGCACAGTCGGTCGTGGTTCTGTTTCTTGTCGCAGTCTTTCTGGCTGTTATTGGAACTGTGCCGATGCACTGGATGGAGCGGAAACGCGTTCCGCCTGCCGCGGCTGTGCTGATCGTCCTCGCAGCCATGGTTACTCTGCTGGTAAGCGTCGGAGTAATTGTCGGTGCGTCGCTCAGCGATTTTTCCAGTGCATTGCCTTCGTATCAGGCCCGCATGCATGACATGCTTATCGGGCTCAAGTCATGGCTGGCAAGCAAAGGTTTTCCCGTTACGGATAAGATTCTTCTCGGCTATGTCAATCCCGCCGCAGTCATGAACCTGACCGCCGGGTTGTTTGCCGCGTTGAGCGGCGTGCTTTCGAATGTGCTCTTAATACTGTTTACCGTAATGTTTATCCTGCTTGAAGCTTCCACTATTCCGGCGAAGCTTCGTTCTGTTCTCGATAAACCGGACGAACCCTTTACGCAGTTTTCCGGGTTCGTTACGGATATTAAACGGTATATGGTCATCAAGACTTCGATGAACCTTATTGCCGGGGTGTTGACTGCGATCTGGCTTTCCATCCTTGGCGTTGATTTTCCGGTTCTGTGGGGATTCCTTGCATTTCTTCTTCACTTCATACCGAGTGTCGGATCAATTATCGCTGCGGTTCCTGCAATTCTTCTTGCTCTTATTCAACTGGGTGGCGGCACTGCTGCACTTACGGCGGTGGGGTATCTGGTCATCGGGATGACACTTGGCAATGTTATCGAACCAAAAATCATGGGGCGCAAACTCGGGTTGTCGGCGCTGGTGGTTTTTGTGTCATTGATTTTTTGGGGCAACCTGCTCGGCATAATCGGCGCGCTTCTCTGCGTTCCTCTCACCATGACGGTCAAGTTGGCGTGTGAAGCGAACAAGAGCACGAAATGGATCGGAGTTTTACTCGGCGCAGAGATTCCTGCTGAAAGAGATTCCAATCGGTCATCAAGTGAAGGTTTATCCGTATGAAACTGGATGCCGTTACTTCAGGTCGTAATTATATTGATTGTTGTGGCTGCTGAAAGTTTTTGGCTTGCTTGATTCCATACTGAACATTCACGTAGGCGAGTAACTACCTCCTTGTAGGTTCAAACTGTTTCCTGCCGGGTCAAACTATCCTCAAAGAGGATTAACTACACTTTCATCCTTCCGATTGATGCAATCACGCACGTCATTTGGTATTTTTGTTAAAGTTATATGGGTCCCCCCCCCCCAAAAAAAAGTGGGGCAAGAGGTAACCTGGCTCAGGAGGCCACCGTGTCAACAAATGAGAAATCTGTACCGCCAAACGACATCCCTGTAAAGAAAATTGAAAAACCGGACGTCGAATTTCTCGGATGGCAGGAAACACTTACGGGGGAAAGGTTCCCTCTCTATAATGTCATGAGGATAGGTCACCCTTCGTACCGATCAACTGTCACGGAAGAAACCCTCAAGACAATTCATTTGCGGACTCCGCGAACCCCGTCTCCATTTCCGGATGTGGCAGCGTCTCCATGGCATAGCACGGGCACCTCGTTGGTCAGTCCCGCAACATCCAGGGAGGCAATCGAAGCCGCAGGATTGAACTACACTGTTGTGAAGAAACCATTGGCAGATATTGTTGCGCTTGATCATTCGGTGAACCTGTCTGATCGTTGGGCAACAGTGCGAACAGATACCGGAGATATTCTGGGTGTCGTCGGAAGCGCCTATGAACCGATTCAGAATACAGAAGCATTCGGATTCTTCGACCATTTGGTGGGTAGCGGCGAGGCGATTTATGAAACAGCCGGAGCTATTGGCCGCGGCGAGCGCATTTGGATTCTGGCGAAGCTGCCGGGCTATATCAAAGTTCACGGAAAAGACCTGGTCAGCAAATATCTTTTGCTCTCGAACAGCCACGACGGCAGCTCGCTTGTTCAGATGAAACTCACGCCAATTCGGGTGGTATGCAATAATACCTTAACTGCCGCGTTAAAAGGTGCAGGCGAAATTAATATCCGGCATACACTGAACGCAGCGGGAGATGTTGACCAAGCGTTTTCATTGCTCGGATTGTCCAATACTCTCTATGATCAACTCGAAGTGGTTTTCAACCGCATGGCGCTCAAAAAAATTACGGACGCGCAAGTGCGTGAATATGTAAAGGCTCTTGTGCCCGATAACGAAGACAAAGACAACGCGCACAATTTGGCAATCCGGAATGCATGTATGGAATTGTATGAGTCGGGCCACGGTGCCGATCTCTCACGCGGGACGTTATGGGGCGCATTCAATTGCATAACTGAATACACGGACCACTCAATGGAGAATGACCCTGCAAACCGCATGGAATCGATCTGGTCCGGCAGAGGCGAGCGAATGACGCACCAGGCGTTTCGGTTAGCCGAAAAGATGATGTAATAACTTCGGATTTTGGGTAACCGTACTGTCAATCGAATCAAGGTGATGTGATCAACAACGTCCTCGTAATGGCAGAAAAAAAGCAATTCGGAAACTGTCTTGAAGGGGTTCTTCAACAATGGGGATACCTTGTAACGACAGTGGATTCGTATGATATTTCCCCTGAACTGACGCGCCAAAATTTTGATCTCGTGATTCCGACAAACACAATGATGTCGCCTGCACAGATCCAGGATAACATTCCTGAAATGAAAGTGAGTTATCCGGATGCCCGCATCATGGTTCTCTCGGGGTACACCTCCGATGACTTCGTAGCCGATCTCGAACACAAGGGAGTTGATGGATTTCTTTCTCTTCCTTTTGATGAAAATGCCCTGCAACAGCAAGTAACTGCATTATGCCCCATTCCGCCTCTCGGAACTAATCACGTACCCGCTTAAAAGTAGTTAACTACGCTTTCATCCCTTTGGTCGATTGGTTTGCGTGTGCATAGTTGGTAAACTGTTTCAAGTTTAATAGCAGATGTGGGTCCGGAAATCGTCCGGGTCTTTGTTTTTGGTCTGACGGAATAGTTGTACAAGGGCGGAGGGGGACATTCCAACAAAACCGCCAAATTTTACTTTCACTCATTAAAGGATATTTGTAATGGAGATAATAACTACTAGAGAGAGAGATCGAGTTGGGTCGCGCAAGGCCTGGAAAATTCTGGGCTTCCTGTGCACGCTTGCAATGCTCATACCCTGTATCGGCGTTTCACAATGGTCAAGCGATCCGAAAGTAAACAGGCTTATAAGCAACGCAACAAATGATCAGATCAACACCGCGAGCGTCAGTGATGGAAGCGGCGGCGCAATCATTGTGTGGCAGGATAAACGGAGCGGCAGTTATGACATCTACGCGCAGCGTGTTAATGCAAGCGGTGTCGTACAGTGGTCGGCGAATGGCGTGTCAGTCTGTTCGGTCGATAGCGACCAGGTGCGTCCCGCAATCACCAGTGATGGAGCCGGCGGTGCTATTATCGCATGGCAGGATAAACGCAACGGCAGTTACGATATCTACGCACAACGGGTAACTGCAAACGGTACGCTGCTGTGGAGTCCTTCCACCGGCGACTCCATTTGTAAAGTTGTATTCGACCAGGTCAATATCGCGATGGTCAGCGACGATAACGGCGGAGCCTTGTTAACGTGGGAAGACTATCGCAGTAATGCAGGTCCGGGACTTGCCGATATTTATGTACAGAAGGTCAATGCCCTGGGTGTCACTCAATGGATTCCAAACGGCATTGGTGTTTGCACACAGGCAGCCGGACAGCATGGTCCGAGAATTATCAACGATGGCGCCGGCGGTGCCTATCTCACATGGTATGATCAACGTGCAGGGGATTACGACATTTACGCTCAGCGGGTTACAACTGTTGGCGGACTCGTTGGTATCGCGAATGGTGTTGCGGTTTGTACATCGGGAACCGACCAGACAAATCCGGACATTTGCACAGACGGTTCGGGCGGCGCAATTATTGTTTGGCAGGATTTCCGCAGCACAACATCCATCGATATATGGGTGCAGGCAATGAGTGCTGCAGTTGCAATACGATGGCCTGTTGATGGTGTTGTTATGAACAACAACGTCGCGTACGACCAGATCAATCCGAAGATTGTTACAGACGGAGCCGGTGGAGCGATGATGATGTGGGAAGATTTCCGTACCGGCATCACCTCGGACATTTACGCACAGCGTGTTGCTGCAACAGGTGTTGTTGCAACCGGATGGAATGTCAACGGTGTTGCAGTCTGTGTTTCGGCAGAGAACCAGTCGGGCGCAAGAATCATCAGCGACAGCAGTCACGGCGCTATCATTACGTGGGTGGACAAGCGCGACAGCAGTACCAACGGCAATGCGACGGATATCTATGCATCGCGCATCACGGGCAACTTTGCACTTCCGTGGAGCGCCAATGGAGTTCCAATCTCCACCGCGGATAGCACACAAACCAACCCGACGGTTGTCAGTGACGGAAGAGGAGGCGCGATTATTGCGTGGCAGGACAAACGGAGCGGCAATTACGACATCTACGCATCGCGGGTTTATCCGGGCGGCACTACATCGGTCGAGCTTGTCGGATCGGCGCCTGCGGAGTTTACACTCTCGCAGAATTATCCAAATCCATTCAACCCGTCTACAACCATTCGTTTTCAGATTCCGCAATCCGGGCGCGTGAGCCTGAAAGTGTTTGATGTTCTTGGACGCGAAGTTGCAACACTCCTAAATGAAGAAAAATCAGCCGGCAGCTTTTCAGTACGCTGGAATGCCGCAACTGCAGGTACCGGCACATACTTCGCCCGGCTTGAAAGTAATGGCAAAACCCAGATGATGAAGATGATGCTCGTAAAGTAAATCCGGAATATATTTAAGTCAGATTCTGTTGCGGTGACGAAGGATTGTACAATGCCGGACAATCCGCGAAATCAAATACTAACGAAGCACACCAACAAGCAGCTGAAGGGATCCGGAAATTTTTCCGGGTCTTCGGCTTTTTTAAATCTGATTTGATTTGGAAGTTTTCATTCGTATTTCAAATTCAAACGCGCAGGAGTAAAAAGAAACGTTCCGGGAAAGAATATTATCAAGGAAAGCCATGTGGACAGTTAACTAGGGGAAGGTTTTATGAAAAGTCGTACAACAAATTTAACAAACAATTTAAGCCGCTGGGCAGCCCTTTTCGGCTTGACGTTAGCGGTTGTCGTGATGGTGCAGGCCGTCGGTATTTCTCAGCCGGCGGCGCCGATTTTAGCTACGCCTGCTGACTCGGCGACGAATCAGCCACAGGCTCCGACATTGATCTGGAATGCTTCGGCGGGGGCCAGCACCTATCGTTTGCAGGTCTCGACAAGTATCGGTTTTGATACTACGGTGTATAACGACTCGACGCTCACAAGCACGTCGCAACTGATAACAGGTTTGGCTTTTACAACGACCTATTACTGGCGTGTAAGTGCGAAGAATGGTAGTGGGACGAGTGCCTATTCAACGGTACGGAGATTTTCAACATGGACATCTATCCCGACAGGTCCAGCGCCGGTAGATCTTCTATCGACTGCAAGGTTCGCGATTCTTGCCTACTCGGCAGTCACCAACGTTCCGCTTTCCGCGATTACCGGGGATGTTGGGTTGAGTCCAGCCTCCGGGTCTTTCCTTGGATTAACGCAGACACAAGTGACCGGGACGATGTATACGGTCGATGCGGCTGGTCCTTCAGGTTCGGTGGTTGCCCCTGCTCTATTAACACAGGCCACAGGCGATTTAACCACTGCGTATAACGACGCCGCCGGGCGTACAGTAAATCCTATCGGGTTGGCCGGAAATCTCGGCGGACAAACTCTCTACCCCGGACTCTATAAATCCACCAG
>JBKJJX010000027.1:0-5272 GCA_046597825.1 Bacteroidota bacterium
GTTCGGATTCCGAATAAGAACATTTCGGAATGACGTGTGCTTCCAAACTGAGACACTACTAACAACTCTCTTTGGTTTGCGTCGTCGCGAGAATATGATCAAGATATGAAACTCGTCGCGACGACGCAACCAAAGAGAGTTGTTAGTAGTGTCTCAGTTTGGAAGCACACGTCATTCCGAAATGTTCTTATTCGGAATCCGAACCAAGAACAAATTTGAAAGGATGCTGAAGAAGAGGACTTAGCTTTAATTGAAACTGAGACATTACCGAGTTGTTCGGAAGCGAGAACAAACTCAAATCAATTTGTAGTTCATTGAACGAAGTTTCTGCGTTGCGCGTTCACGCTGATCGCCTTGTATTTCGATGTTGCCGTTCTTAACGCTGCCACCGGCACCGCAATGTTGTTTCAATGTTCGCGCAATCTCTTCCATCGTTGCAGGGTTGTGCTGCAGACCTGAAATAACTGTGACCGTCTTCCCTTTCCTGCCTTTTTTGTCGAGAACAACATGAACGCTTTTTCCTTTTCCATCATGCTCACCCGAGTCGGGCGCCTGCACAGATTTGTTTTCCTGTGGGAGAAGAGATTGCAGATCAGAAAGAGAACGAAGTTTCATAGGACGAAGATTTATTTCAGTGAGTCCGGAATACGGAACCGCATTGCCATGCCTATCGATCCGGTTAGATTACGTCGATTAAAAAACCAAAGGATGTCCTCTGTCGCGACATCTAAATTAAAAAATCGAAAGCCCAATCCGAAGCCAAAAGAGATTCGTGCCGGCTTCTCGCTAAAGGAAACTCCCGAGCGAAGCGGAAGCCATGCAATCGGTTTGTATTCGACACCAAACATAAGGCGGGGTTGTTCGCTCAACGGAATGTCAGACCCGATACTGTGAACATATTCTGCGGCGACCGTCATTTCGCCGGGAAGGCTATCTCCTTCACTCTCCCGCATTAGTTGCGCAGAGATTCCGAACCGGAGGAGTGCCGGTAGTGTGGTTGAGAAGGGATTTGTTGCCCGATGTCCGCCCTTCGCTGAATCTGCGAGTGACCCGGCACGCTTGAAAATATCCGGCTTGTTGCTCGTGACTGTAGAATCAAACGTAAACTCCTCAACATCCTCCGTCCATCCAATCCGCCCGAGATTCGTTACACTCAAACCAAATGAAATATTTTCGTTCAATCCTCCACTTATCCCAACGTCCAATCCCATACCATAACCGGCAGGAGTTTGAAACAGGTTTTCCATCGGACTTGAAAATGTGTTTGCATTGGTTCGACGCGCTTTCCAGAATAGCGCGGCTGTGAGTGAGCCATCATTCTGAGTTTGCGCTGATGCTCTAAATCGTTCAACTCCATAATACCCATAACCTTGGATCAATTTTACCGAAACTCCCCCGGCCAGCCAACGGAGGAAGTCGGGGCTCGGCAGCAGCGTCCCATACGAAAGCGCGTACGTTCTCCCCCACCACGAGTCGATGGTTAATCCATCGACATCAAACCAATAGCCGGGACTATTACCATATAACAACATGCGCGCATATTCCCGTGGGATCGTAGCGCCACCGATTAAAGAATAATCCACAGTGAATGCGATTGTGCTATGCAGATTCGGGCGCAGCGATATGCCGAATAAGCGCGCATCCATCTGAAGAGCCAGAGTACCGTTCACACCTTTGAACGAATTGAGGATGGATTGTTTATCCCCGTCGGGAAGATCGGGCAAAACGGACCGGTTCTGAAAATATTTAGAATACAAATCGTAAGAAAAGAAATCGCTGGAAAGAAATGCAGTTGCAGGAAGGACGGTAAAGCTCATGACCGCTTCAGGAAAACGCAGATTGGCGGGATTAGTGCCAATCGCATCAAACCCGCGTGAACCTGCAACGGAGGCTCCCGCCATACCCATGCCCCTGATGTTCAGTCGATCACCGGCGGAGGCAACGGGCATGAATATGCAAGTTGTGAACACCGCAAGAATGCTCAGCGTAAAAAATGTTTTCACTGTTCCTATTCGAAAACTAAAGCGGTGAGTCGGAGGTATTAACGGAAAGGGAACATCTCTTATTTTCAAACAATTTCATGTTTCAAACACTAATAAGCAACACGCCCCCCGGAAAATAAGAAGCCCTGTCCAAAACGGACAGGGCTTGAAAATCTCCGGGAGAATCGAGCTCACTTTATTCCGAGTGCCAGACTGAGTTCCTCATAAACAGATTGGAGAACTGTTTTGGACTTCATATCCTGAACCCATGCAACGATCGCCAAGCGGGACCGGTCTAATTTTTCCGGACGTGATTTCCATCCGGTGAATGCCCGGCGTGTCGACCAGGAGCGTTGAGTGGTTGGACTGTCAAGGTAAGCGCTGATTGTTTTTTCCACATCCGCAAGATCGACTTGTGTGTTTACAGTCTGAGCAGATTCCTTGGGATTCAGCGCACTCCCCTCCGCTCCATCAAACAGATGGCGCATCACAAACGCATGCTTTGTAATTCCATTGCTGCCGGCATAATCCACCGAGCGTTCGATGAGTGCAACATGAAGAACAGGGTTACCCGAAGATTTGCCAAGCTGTTTCACCTGGGCTGTCACCGCAATTTTATCATGGTCGTTCTTTATCGAAAGACTGAGATCAGCCTGTGGTTTTTCCGATTCAAATTTTCTGATTGCGTAGCGATATACCCCGAAGCGATTCCTCGCAACAGTCTTTGGGCCACCGCCGATAATTGACTCCCTTCCGTCAACGACAATTGTCGGCGTTCCCTGTCCCTCATACAACTTATACCGATCCCACGAAGCATCCGTCGTCATCGGATCGGGGCCGGGAATGTGAACATGATACTCGATGATCGCTACTGCTGAGCGCGGGTAATATTCTGCAAGTGCATCAACCGCAAGATCCGAACTTGCACAGGGTCCGCATTCGGCGCCGGTAAATAATTCAGCAAGCACAACTTTACCCGATGGGGTTGTATTCTTCCCATAATGCCCCGGGTCGAATGTGGTCGACGCCTTCCTCAATGAATCGAGAGTGTTATCAATTGTACTGAGTGCCCATTGATGTTTCGAATACAAAATCTCAAGCGCCGCACGAAGCCGAATATCATTCCACGGAATAAGTCCATTCAGATACGCATAGGCAGCATTCGTATATTCTCCCAACTGCTCATATGTTTTCCCGAGAACATTCCAGTATTTCGATTCATATGGATCGACAAGATCTTCAACAGATTTCAGGTTCCGCAAAGCCTCGCTATGTTTATTCTGAGCTGATAAAACAAGTGACAAGCTTTCTTTGTATGAGATGAGATCCGATAGCGACGAGTTTTTGTTGAGTGATCGTACTGCTGTTTCTGCCCACTGTTGGGCTGTCGGTAAATCCACGCCGAGGTCCGCCATCAACATTGCTGCATTGCTGCGCGCTGAGAGAAGTTTCTCACCCTTCAGCGTATCGATAAATGCGTGAACGACCGACATGACAATGGATTTTTTCAAATCCTTTTGCTGAGGGTTTGATGTCTGAGCCTCGCTCATCCAGGTAAGGAATTTGTCTTTGGACTCGCTGTCGCCACCAAGATAGAGTGCGCTCGCCATAGTCTTAAGCGCCTCGCTCATTTTCCCGTTTGCATGTTCGTACAAAGCAAGGTGGCTTACATATTCCGGGTCACGTTCATGGCCTATGATTGCCGTGCGTTGGAGTTCTCCCGCCTCCGCTGATCTGCCTTTCCGATAGAGAACATAGGCACGCGTATCCTGAAATCCTGAAACATTGCGCGGGCTTATTTTCTGCGCCATTTCCTCTGCCAATACGATCCATGCAAGCGCTGAATCAAGTCCGATGTTTTTGAGCGCAAGAGCATACGCAAATCTATTGTAAGGATTCATCCGGTTTTCGGGGCTGACGGAAGCGAGAGAGTTTGAGGCTGCTGCTACAGCGGCTGCTTCTTTTCCCTGCTCGACATACAGATCAAACAAGCCGTCGTACGTGCGGGTTTTAAGTTTTGTGTCAGGATACTGCACGAGAAATTGTTCGAGTGCTTTTGCTCTCTCCTCCGGATTTACAATGGATGTTGCCGCCCGGTGAGCCGCGGTATCCTGTTGGGCAATCGCCAGCGAACTTACAGCAAACAGAAGAACGAAAAACTTTTTCATGGTAGAGTCCTAAGGAATTATTTCAACGTGTACGGCTCAAACATTTCTTTGTTTATCTGATGGATTGCCCGTTCATCGTTCGTAATGTGGACTGGAATATTTACTGAGACAGATGTCGGCGCAAGACATACTTTATTGCTGCACGATTGATAGAAAACAGCTACAGGTATTAGATACGTACCTGGCTTAACCGACTTCCGGATTTCTAATTTAATAAAAATCTTGATCGTGCCTTCATATACTTCCAAAGGCTCTTCGGAAAAATCAAATTTCTGCTCAAGAGCGGGAGGAAATTGAATATGCACACTGTCAATCACTTGCTTCTTGTCTACAGATATCGATGTTGGCACCAGATTATCATCAGCGGGATTGGAAGAATTGATATGCCAGCCATCCTCAATATTCGCAATCAGCAGAAGGAAACATGTTGAAGCGGGCTTCACCTGATCCTGGGATAACTTTGCCTCAACGAAAACTTTTTGTCGCTCCGACTTCTTCGCTTGCGCAATAGCCGCCATTCCGTTGCACCCCGGCAACAGGAGCAAAGCTGCAATCAATGAGAAGACAAGTTTTATGATTCCTGGAGATCCTCTCAACTTCCTCGTTGCCCTCCGCGCCGGATCGCGCCCGTTCCGCGGAATTGTTTTCCTGTGTTCAGATTTCCTCCACCCTGGGGCTTATTGCCATGCATATTTTGGGCATGCTGTTGGAATTCGTCACCCGGCTTCACCACTTTTACTCGTAGCGGTTTGCCTTGCATTTCCTTTCCGCGTAGTCCCTCCACAGCTGCTCTTGCTTCAGACTTGACGGACATTTCCACAAAGCCGTACCCCTCCGACTCGTCTGTCTTCTTATTCTTGCCGATGGAAGCAGCGACTACTTCCCCAAAGGGTTCAAAAAAAGACTTCAATTCGGCATCTGTGAATTCCAACGGAAGATTTCCAACATAGATTTGCATTATTTCACCTGTCTGTTATCTCAATGTATTCTTCATCTACAATCTACCGAACTACCTGTCTATATTCAATTATTGGCACTTATTGGAACTATGTACCTATGTACGGGTGTGTTGGTCAGCAATGCTCTCAGCGGTTCAGCGTAGTATATTTCTCGTGCACTTCG
>JBKJJX010000267.1:0-5550 GCA_046597825.1 Bacteroidota bacterium
GGCGCTATGACAATTATTTGGGTGAACTGAATCTTGGCGCGGGCGTGGACGCAAGTTTTTCACCACTTGAGTGGCTTTCTTTGTACGGAGGCATCTCAACTTCGAAACGGTTTCCTACGTATGAGGAATTATTCTGGACCGACAGCACGGTCAGTCGAACGGGTGCCATCAGTTCCGAACGGCATCACACTGCCGAACTCGGTGTGCGCGTGAATCTGTCCGGCTTCGGTGTACGCGCTTCGTTTTTCCATCGCACAGTCGAGAATCCGATTTTGATTCAGCCCGGCGGCAGCGGATATGTTTTTCCGGGAATTGATTTTGTCAACGGCGGTAAGCTGATCACGGACGGCATCGAGGCAAAAATTGCATTACAAATCTGGGTCTTCTCCATCGAAGGAACCGGAACATTTATCATGCAACAGGATCAGTCCGGAACAAATCCGTTGGTGTACCCAAAGTTCTTCGCCAATGGCGGCTTGTACTATCGGAAGAAGCTTATCGACGGCAATCTTGATTTGAAAGTGGGCTTGAGAGCCCGGTACGTTGCCGCTTCGAACGGTGAACGCTTCAACCCGGAAGTTCTGGCGTATATCGCAAACCCGGGAACGCCAATCGGTTTCGGCTCGTCATTGGATGGATTTGTGATTGCAGGACTAGGTAATGCCTACATTCATTTGATCTGGGAAAACTTTACGAGCTCGCGCTATTATATCACTCCCTACTATCCGGTCCTCGACCGCGCAGTCAAGTTCGGAGTGTCGTGGCAATTTTTGGATTGATATCAGACCGGACATCAAATGACTCAACATTCTCTCCTTCTGCAGTTGATAGATGACGCGTACGAAAAAAGAACATGGCACGGCCCGAACTTACGCGGATCGTTGAGAGGACTTCATATTGAACAAGCATTGTGGCGTCCTTCACCTGCCCGACATAACATCTGGGAAATTGTTGTGCACGCAGCATATTGGAAGTATACAGTACGGCGACGCCTGCTCGGGGAGAAGCGCAACTCGTTTCCACTGGAAGGCAGCAATTGGTTCAAGCGGTCCGACTCTTCCGACTTAAAGGCATGGAAAAATGATCTGGTGTTGCTGGATGAATGTCATCGATCTATGCGCGCTGCAATTGCATCTTTGCCGGAATCGAAGTTGAACGCCCGGCCTTCCACAAGCAAGTATACCAACGCCGCGATCATCTATGGAATTGCAAACCACGATATTTATCACGCTGGACAAATTCAGTTGTTGAAACGATTGATGAAATAGTTCAAAGCAACTTTCTTCTTTTCTATGCAGGACAATTCCGTAAAGCCTACGGGCAGAGTTATACTTGCTTACCTGAGCGTTTTCCTCATCTGGGGCTCGACGTATCTTGCCATCAGAATTGGCGTGAAGGATTGGCCGCCGGCTTTGTTCGCGGCAATCCGCTTTATCGCTGCCGGAAGTATAATGCTTCTCTATGCAAGGATGAAAGGCGTTTCACTCCCGACCTGGCACGGAATGCTCGATCTTTCGATCGTCGGAGTTTTTCTTCTTGTCGGCGGAAACTGGCTGGTCGTCTGGGCGGAGAAAACAATTCCGTCGGGACTGACAGCACTCATCATTGCAATTGTCCCGCTCTTCATGTCCACGATTGATTCATTCGTCCCAAACGGACAACGCCTTCCACTCATCGGGTGGATTGGAATTCTTGTCGGGTTCGCCGGAATGTTTATCCTTGTTTCTCCGAGTCTGGGTTTTACAGAGGGCGAGAAATTAAGTCCATGGGGAATTGGCGGACTGATGCTTGCGTCATTTCTCTGGTCGGTTGGCTCGGTATACTCGAAACATCATCCGGTTCAGGGAGATATTTTTGTCAACTCGGCCGTTCAAAATCTTGCCGCTGGATTTGTCCTCATCACCATCGGATCCATCAACAATGACTGGCCTGAAATTCACCTCTCAACAACGAACATCCTTGCACTCCTCTATCTTATTATTTTCGGATCGATTATTGGCTACACCTCGTATGCATATTTGTTGAGACATGTCGCTCCGGCGAAAGCGTCGACCTACGCGTACGTCAATCCGGTTGTAGCAATTTTTCTTGGTTGGCTGATACTTTCCGAGTCGATCGATTTGCGGACGATTATAGCAGCTATTGTCATTCTTGGAGGTGTTGCGATTGTTCAGCTGACCAAAATGAAAGTCAAAACATAGGCCGTATACCATGCAAACAGAAAACCGATTCAAGATTGCAGGACGGGAAGCGTTGTTTCTTTTTTTCGCTGCCGTCATTTTGGGATTCGCTTACACAGGTGTGATGAAGAAAGGACTCTTTTTCCGGCCCGAGGGACAAGTCTACGGCGCTGTCGCTCCGGTATTTATCTCATATGAAGATGCCGCTCAGTTATTCAAGTCAGGCAATGTCTTGTTCGTCGATGCACGACATGAGTACGATTACAGTCAGGGGCACATCGAAGGCGCAATCAATGTACCGCTTGCAGACTTCAAGCTTCAGAATTCAGCGCTAAGCGATGTGAAGCGGGATCAAAGTATTGTGACCTATTGCGACGGAGCGGAATGTAATTCAAGCATCGAGCTTGCAAAACTTCTCTCCGCCGCGGGATTCACAAAAGTGAAAATGTTTTTTGGCGGGTGGAACGAGTGGCAATCGCATCACCAACCATCCAAGAAGGTGAACCCATGAAAACACTGCTGAAGAATGATTATATCGTCGCGGCAATTCGCATCACCCTGGGCTTCATACTCATCGTCGCAAGCATTGACAAGATTTCCGACCCGAATGCATTTGGAGTCTCCGTTGGGTACTACCGCATTTTCAATAGCACAATCATTTTGCTTATAGCGACAATCATCCCCTGGATCGAATTGCTCTGCGGCATGGCTCTTGTCTTTGGTGTTGCGGTACGGGGCGGCAGCTTGATGTCATGTATCTTGCTGATTGTTTTTACCGCTGCAGTCGTCTCCGGCATTTTCCGTGGACTCGACATTTCATGTGGCTGCTTTACGCACGACCCGAAAGTGGATAAGATCGGCTGGGCAAAAGTTGCTGAAAACGTTGGACTGATTTTACTCAGCCTCGCTGCCTTCTTTTCGAGAGTCGATAGATTTTCTGTTGACTCGTTGCGCAACAAATCCAACATACCGATCCCCGATGACATCAAAGATTCAACCGTATAGTTTTTGGAAGAGTGACACCGCTCTCCTTGGCGCCTTCGCGTTGTTGGTTTTCCTGATACACGTTGTCGTGAATGCAACCACCGCGTACGGCTACTTCCGGGATGAGTTTTATTATCTCGCTTGTAGCGAACATCTTGCATTCGGGTACGTGGATCAGCCGCCGCTTTCAATCTTCCTGCTTGCCCTCAACAGAATATTGTTTGGCGATTCTCTCGTTGCCTTGCGACTTATGCCCGCGCTGGCAGCTGCGGGAGTTGTATTCCTCACAGGCAGACTTGCAGGAGAGCTCGGCGGTAACAGGTTTGCTCAAGCCCTTGCCGCGTTGTGTGCCCTTGCCGCTCCGCAGTATCTCGGCATGTTGAATTATTTCTCGATGAACTCGTTTGATGTCCTGTTCTGGACGATTGCAATGCTGTTGGTTGTGAAGATCATCAAAAATGAAGACCCGAAACTCTGGCTGCTGTTCGGCCTCGTTGCCGGCCTCGGCGCCGAAAATAAATTCAGCATCCTCTTTCTTTGTTTGGGCATCACGGTTGGCTTGCTGTTGACTTCAGAGCGGAAGCAGTTAGCGCAAAAGTGGTTTTGGTTCGGAGTCGCAATTGCGGCCGTCCTTTTTCTCCCTCACATCATCTGGCAAGCCGCCAATAATTTTCCGACACAGGAATTCGTGAGGAATGCAACCGCCGACAAGAACGTTCAGAGCTCGCCGCTGGAATTTCTGATCGGGCAAATAATGCAGATGTCGCCGTTTCTTTTTCCGGTCTGGGCAATCGGTTTAGGGTATTTCTTTTTTTCAGATAAAGGGAAATCATTCCGTCTGTTCGGATGGTCATACATTGCAATCTTTGCGCTCTTCGTTCTTCAACGCGGCAAAGTGTACTATCTCTCACCAATCTACCCGATCATGTTTGCAGGCGGTGCAGCTGCAATTGCGGATTTCATCTACCAGAGACAATGGTATTGGCTCCGGCCCGCAGTCATCACGATACTTGTCTTGAGCACCATTATCATCGCACCTTTTGCGCTGCCCGTTTTACCGGTTGAATCCTATATCGCATACGCCGAGAAATTGGGCGTGAAATCCCAACCGGAAGAACGACATGAAATGGGAAGACTACCCCAACACTACGCTGATATGTTTGGCTGGAAAGAAAAAACAAAAGCCGTCGCACGCGCATATAGCAAACTGACCTCTGAAGAGCAGAAGAAATGTGCAATCTTCACATTCAATTATGGCAGAGCAGGCGCGATCGATTTCTTCGGAAAAAATTATGGCTTGCCAAAAACCATTTGTAATCATAACAACTACTGGCTTTGGGGTCCGCGGGAATATACTGGTGAGATTGTCATCGTACTGGCGAAAGACCTCGGAGAATTCAAACAGCAATTCCAATCTGTCGAGCTGGTTGAGACAATCCCTTGTGAGTACTGCATGCCGTATGAGGCTGATACGCAGGTCTATATTTGTCGCGGATTGAAAAAGCCGATTAAAGAACTCTGGCAAGAGATAAAATCATTTGGATAGATTTAATTGCACAATGCCCTGACTTTTCGTATCAATAACTACACACATTCCCAATTCCCTCTACCATCTCCTTCAATAACGTGGACAGACTTCAACAACTCGAAGAAGAAAACAAACGTTTACACAAGGCTATTGAGGAGCTATCCATTCTCAACGACCTTGCCCGGGCTATAAGCGTTTCACTGGACCCGCAAGAGATCATGCAGACAATCATCCGTCGCTCGCTTCGGGCAATTCAGGCTGAGCAAGGAGTGATTACGCTCGTCGAACAGCAATCTGCCGATCCAATGAAAACGCTGGTACGGGCGATGGTCTCTTCGACCGAACACGAACAGTTTCACCTTACGCAGGCCTTGCTGGGCTGGATGCATCTGAACAAGAAACCTCTCCTGCTCAACGATCCGCGCAGCGACGAACGCTTTCGCGGAATACAGTGGAGTGATTCAGTCCGCTCATTACTTTGTGTACCGATGATGATCAAGGGAGAGTTGCGAGGTGTACTTACTCTATCCAATAAGAAAGATGGAAAACAGTTTGCGGAGGAAGACCAGCGGGTACTTGCAATCATCGCGGCACAGTCCGCCCAGGTCATCGAGAATGCGCGGCTAAACGAACGTGAAAAGCAATTCCTGAAAATGCAGGAAGAAGTGCGGCTGGCAGCAAAGATTCAGGCCGAGCTGCTTCCCAAAGAAGCGCCCGGCATTCCCGGATACGATATTGCCGGACAGAGTATTCCCGCACAGATTGTTGGCGGCGATTATTTCGATTTCATTTCGATGGACGACTCGCGCCTAGCGATTTGTCTTGGTGATGTTACGGGCAAGGGATTGCCCGCTTCAT
>JBKJJX010000344.1:0-27851 GCA_046597825.1 Bacteroidota bacterium
CCCGAATGCGACATTCTCATACACGGTCATATGCGGAAATAGAGCATAATTCTGAAAGACCATTCCGATTCCACGTCTCTCCGGCGGAACCTTCGTCATCTCGACTCCGCCAACGAAAATCCCGCCTGAAGTCGGCTGCTCGAATCCGGCAATCATCCGCAGCAATGTGGTTTTGCCGCAACCGCTCGGACCCAAAATGGAAAAGAATTCGCCTGATGGGATTTCAAGATTTACATCCCGGACGGCCGGCGTATCCCGAAAAGTTTTGGAGAGGTTACGGAGAGTTACGTTGGACATGGTTTCTTAATCCTGAACGGAGTGAAGGTATGATAACAAATGCCGCAGACCCTTCGCTTCGCTCAGGGTTTTGATCCTTTTACTTCATCATCCCATCTTTTCATCCACGCTTTTTCGTTCGCCTCAAGAGACTCCCAATTGATCTTCATTGGAGTAATGTTCAGTGAGCGAATCCATTCAGGCAAATTTTCTTTGGGGATGTCTGATCGCGTCGGGATGCGGAAAAACTCGGCAACCTGCTGAACGAGCGCTTTCTTCGTCGTTACAAATTCATAGAAGAGTTCTGCGTCCTTTCGATGTTTCGATCCTCTGATGATGGCAATGCAATCCGTAATCATCGGCGTACCGCTTGCAGGTATCTCGTATCCGAAAGGATAATTATTGATCTTCGTTTGAATCATCACGTCGGGCAAATTCCACAGTGTCACTACTCCCTCTTCTCTTGCAATCTTCAAGTACAGCTGTGTCGGATCGGAGGCATACGTTTTCGTATTGGCGTCCAGCTTTCGCAGCCATTCGAAGCCGGAGTCAACATTTCCCGTCCGGTCGAACTCGCGTTGAATCAACGCCGAGAAAATAATCCGCATCGTCCCCGAAGCAAGCGGATAGCGGATGATGATTTTGTCTTTCCACTTCGGATCAAGTAAGTCGTTCCAATCCTTTGGCGCGTCGGCAGGCTTCAATAGCCGGTTGTTGTACATGATTACTTCCGGCGTTGCAAACGTGCCGTACCAGAAATGATGAGGACTCCGGTATTCGGTTGCGACGTTTTCCGACCAGGAGGGCGTGTATGAATCCAGCAAACTTTCTGCCTCCGCCTTTGCAAAGGTCGTGAGCGGAGCGCCCCACCAGATATCGGCCTGCGGATTCGATTTCTCGGTTCGGATACGGTCGTACGCATCCTGCGAGCCCATATCAAGCCACCGCACATCGATCTCAGGATGCGCTGCCTCGAACTGCTTCTCGAATGCGGACAACATTTCCTTGCCGTGTGGCGAATAAACGGTGACAGTTCGCTTTGTGTTGGTGGATGAACAACCTGCGAACAACATCAGGAGTCCGGCAATCAACCAAACCGCCTTCGCGCTCATCATGGCTTTGCCCGATGGTTTGGATACGCGATCATGTTGATGAAATTCCGGAACGCACCGGGATTGTATTCTTTCAGCTGGCGGTACCAGACATACGATGTGTAGATGTACGAGCCGCGTCCAACATTCGCAACCAAATACCCGGTTGTCAGCGGCGGTTCGTCCGGATCATTCGAAGACAGAAGCCTCTGATACTCCGGAGCGACGTTGTCCGGAAAATAAACTCCACGTTCCTGAATCCATCCATCCCAATCGGCGCCGGTGATTTTGTTCGGCGCATTAAACAGCGGATGATCAGGCTGAAGGATTTTCATTGGCGCTTCTTCCACTGTCACCCGTTTTCTGCTGACCTGCATGGGATACGGCGCATAGTCGGATTTCCACTCCTGGTCCTTCTGATACATAACGACAAGGTTGCCGCCGTTGCGGACATACTCCAACAGCCGGGCATTATTCTTTTTCAAATCATCACGAACAAGGTACGCACGAATATCAACAACGATTGTTGTGTAGGGAGAAAGATTACGTTCCAAATCTTTTGCATCGAGAAGTTTATACTTCAACCCAAGTTCAGCCGCAGCCGATTCGAGTGTGTTGTCATAACTTTTGATGATGCCGAGCAGAACATTCTTATCCACTTCCGCTTCAAATACCTTCACTGTTGCTTCATCGCAGGCATACTCGGACTTGAACCGCAGTGTGTAATCTCCCGGCTTAAGACTTTGTGGCGGCCGGACAACGATAGAACCGGTTGCAGAGCTGTCTTCTTTGGCGATTGTATATGAGACGGATTCAACCATCCAGCCCGGCGGGGCTTGCATTGAAATTCTTCCGGCAGTCTTACGCGGGGCAAAATTCGTGAGCCTGAAGTTGAATTTCTTCCCTTCACCGAATTCGTTCGACGCTATGCGACTTATTTCAGGCGTCACGCTGAGTGTTTGAAAAGGAGCCACGTCGAATTTTGGCCGGACAGCAAGCGACAGCTCATTCCCGTTTATGGCGAAATGAATCTGCGCTGAAATATTCTGTTCCGACCCAATCAGGTTGTACAGCGCAACGGTTTTCGGAATGGTGAATGTTGCGTTGTCCCCGATGAACACTTCGAAATCCGTTGCAATATCTTTTTTGTCCGAGATGAAAGGTTTGCCCGACGTCTCGTTCACTGCCCATCCCTGAGGATGAACGAACGTAAAGCGAGGATTAGCAAGCGTATATGTTGGGGATTTCAATCGCACCGTACTCATTACTTTCTGTGTCGGAACCACGAGTGAGTCTGAAAACGTCCACGAGGCAGAAATATTGCATGAATACCGGACAAGGTTCTCGAGTTCCTCCTTCCAATGAGTCAGAGTTCGCATCGCAACAGGTTGTAACGACGTCATCGACAACTTCTCAATTTGCGAAAACCCCTGAGCAGCAATCCGGATCAATGAATCATCTGCAATTCCGGGATGCAGTTTGGACAGAAGGTCCCGCGTGCCCGTTAACGGAGTAAGAGACGGATCAGACCACAGATGTGTCCCGCCGAAAAATGAAGTTGAGTCCCGATCATACATGCTGTTCGAACGCATCAACTTGTAAAGACTCAGTTCACGGGTGAAGCGCCGCAAATCAGCCCGGTCCATCCCCTGAGTTCTGTGTTGCTGCAACGCATCAGCGGCGATTTCGAGATAGGAAGTTTTCCGGAGCGGATCTGTTTCTTCGATTTGATTTACTGCATCGGCGTTCATATCAGTGCGGCCGAAATTCCGGAAGAACAATTTTCTCGGCTGCCAGAGTGTGATGCCCGGAAGCTTGAGTTGTTCGGGAAACTGCGTGGAGTCCGCCGCCGCATCGAAGGCGGCAATGGCTGTAATCGCAACAACCTGATGATGTCCGTGCCCATCTACCGTGTTATGGTGGGTGAAGAGAATATCGGGTTTGTATTTTCGGATCATATACACAAGACGGCGGAGCGGTTCAGTTGCACCACCCCACTTCTTAAACGTTTCGGTTGCTGTTTTTGAAAACCCGAAATCCTTGAAGTTGAGGAAATGAACTTCCGTACCGAGAATATTTGCTGCAGCCCGGGTCTCGGCTGTCCGCAGTACGCCAAGCTCCTCGTACAATTCCGGACCGATTTCGTTTTGTCCCCCTTCACCACGTGTGAAGAGAATTGAATACGTCTTCGCGCCGTATTTCATTCTGTAATATGCCAGCGTCGCTCCATCTTCATCGTCCGGATGCGCAGAGAGGTTCATGATAACACCGACGTTCGTCAAATCGAGAAATGTCTGCTGGAGCTCAACGGACTTCTGTGCGAAACACAGCGACGCGGAGACAACGACGAGCGTTATGACCCGTTCAACGAATAATTTGCGGAAGAACAGACTGCACTTCTTCAAATGAAATAACTCCTTCACGAATAAGTTTGGGTGGATTCTCTGCTATTGAAAGAACAGTCGATGGCTTGCTTTCCGGTAGTGTTCCTGCATCCACATACAAGTCAATGCCGGATCCCAACGCCTGACGAATATCCCCCAGCGTTCGATGTGCAGGCTCGCCGGAAATATTTGCGCTCGTCGAAGTGATCGGACAAGAACATGTCCTTACAAGTTCGATACAAAACCGATTGTCAGGAATTCTGATTCCAATTGTTCCTCTTCCCTGCGTAATCTCCTGCGGAATACCGGGAGCGGCTTTGAAAACAATTGTAAGCGGGCCCGGCCAGAATCTTTTTATCAACGCAATTGCAGATGCAGGAATTTCAGCCGTCAGAGTTTGTACCATCTCCAATGAGTCCGCAAGCACGAGAACAGGTTTCGCATCGTGCCGCTTCTTCGCGGCGACTACTTTGCGGATTGCGACTGCATTCCGTGCATCAGCACCGATGCCGTACAATGTTTCTGTGGGATACACGATCACTCCGCCCCGCTGAATAATCCCGGCTGCTGAAGCAACAACGGATTTTTCCGGCTCGTTCAACCTCACCTTCAGCACTTTACTTTCGATGGCAGGGGTCATTTAAGAATTCACTTCAGCGTTCATGGTAGAGAGAATGGAATGAACTTGTTCCAGCACACGGTCCGAAGAAATATCCCTCATACAGACAAATGTTTTTATCGGACACGCATTTCCGCCGTGAATGGAACAGGGTCGACATGCCAGGCCCATCGTCTGCACGACAACATCGTGTTCACCTAAAGGAGCAAAGCCAAACTCCGGAACGGTGGCGCCGAATATGGTAACTACCGGCGTGTGCATCGCAACGCCGATATGCATCGGGGCGCTGTCGTTGCTGACGATAACTTTGCATCGACGGATAAGCTCCGCGGATTGCAACAACGACAATTCTCCGGCTGCATTTATCAATCGTGAGTTGCCAACTGCAGATTCGATCTCCCGGCAAAGAACGAGGTCGCTTTTCCCGCCAATCAGCACAACTGAGAATTGTTCATCCAATAATTGTTTGGCAAGATTGATATATCCTTCAGCAAGCCATCGCTTTGTGACCCATTCCGATCCGGGCGCAATAGCGATCATGTTCAGTGGCGCAGTCGTTGAATGAGCGTGAAGAAGTTTGTCAATGGCGTCACGATCTGCAGATGAAGGATAAAGTCGCGGCAAATCAATTTCGAAAGGAATTTGAAGCGGAGCGAGCAAACTCATACTACGTTCAACTTCATGGCGGTCAGGCCGATATTCAAGGACATCCGTCATAAACATCTTCGCTGCGCTTGTTGAAAATCCTATCCGTCGGGGAATACCGGCAAGAAAACAAATCAGTCCGCTACGCAACGAACGGTGCGGAATAATGGCAACGTCGTATCCTCCGCGCCGCAACGTTCGAATAAGCGACAGAGCGGCCAGCAGCCCGCGATCCTTTCCTTTCTTGTCGTACACATGAACGGAGTGAACATCGGGATGATTCGCAAGAATACTTGCACCGGCAGGAACAGCAACGACATCAACTTCAACATTCTTTCTATCCCGACACAAAACCTGAATCATCGGCGTCGTGAGAATTACATCACCGATGAATGCCGTTTGAAAGACAAGAATTCTTTCCCGCGCCATTACGCTTTCTCCTCTATCAACTGATGCTGCTCATAATAGGGAGTGTGCTTCCATCGTTTATGCATCCAGAGCCAATGGTCGGGATGCATGCGAATCCATTTTTCCAGAATCACAACATGGCGCCGCGTAAGTTCCACAATGTTTTCTTCGCTGGAAGAATTCAGTCCGCTGCGATCCACTTCCTCCAGCGTAATTTCGTACGTACCATCCTGTTGCCGGACAAGAAATCCGGTAACGATGGGGGCGCCGGTTTTCAAACTGAACGCTGCGGCGCCGCGGTGCGTAGCTGAGGGACGGCCAAAAAAATCAATAAAGACTGCCTCTCTGGGACCGCTTTGATCGCCAAGTATGAGAACGATATTCTGTTCCGCAAGCGCCGTCAGGACGCGTCGCGATGAAAGTCCCATGGAAGTCGTCGCATTGCCAAACCGTGTGCGGTGAGCCTCAATGATGGCGTTTATACGGGCATTGCGCTGACGTTGAGCGAGAAGGAAAAACGGCCGATCGAAATGCAGCCGAACAGACGTCGGCAATAATTCCCATGATCCGTAATGTGCCGAGAGAAAAACAACTCCCTTCCCAACCCCAAGCGCGTTCTCCATTACTTCAGGGTTCAGAACCCTGACTTTACTCCTTAACTCTTCGGCACTTTTGTTACTCGCCCACATGGATTGAACGACGGCAATGCCATAACTGCGATATGCCCCGCGTGCAATATTCTTGATTTCGTCAGAAGATTTTTCGGGAAAAGCTTTGGTCAGATTGTCAAACGTAATTCGCTTACGGAAGCCTGTCAACGCAAAGACAGCGCCGCCTAATGCCGCGCCACAGCGTTCAGCTGAACGAAACGAAAGAGAACGGGCAATGCTGTTGATCAGGTTGAATAGGAAGTATTCGAGATATTCGATGGTCATAACGATGGCAAACTTACGAAAAATCAATAGGAACTTCCAATGTGCTATTGCGATGGTAGGCACTACAAAAAACAAAAGCCGTCTGTGTAAGACGGCTTGGAAAAATGGAGCCGGGATCCCTCAATTCGTCTGTGCGTATCGCGCCCAGTTCTCGTCGTGAAGCTCATTCCGATGTGTTGAGTGAACAAGCTCGTAATCCCCGCCGTTCTGACGCAGCAGGAAAACAAAAATTACGCCGCCCTGAATGCTGTTATATGACCAAATCTCATACGGACGCATTTCCGATTCGTTTGGATGACGCTCGATATCATCCGGCGGCCCGTAGATGATAGTGACCCGTCCGCGATCGGTGCGATAACCCGGAACAGCCATAACAGTGAACGACGTGTTCGCACTCGCAACGCGCCGCAAATATTCTTCCCGTAAACCAACGGGGCGCTTTGCCCAGAAATCCCCCATGAACTTCCTTTTTGCCACTGCCCCTTTGAGGGATTTGTATTGATCTTTCTCGGACTCATGGGATTCCCATATCATCCATTTGAATTCCTGATCAAGTTGCGCTTCGTCCATTGTTGCGAAGACACCGACGCCAATCGAGCGGTCGAGCTTCAACAGTGACGAGTCCAGCCCAAGTACAGAATTGTACACGAAGAATTTTTTTCCCGAGGCGACAATTGTCTTCTTGCTTGTATCAGAGAGAGAAAGAACAAGGGTGTATGTGCCGCTATGAAGGCTTCCTGCATCAACATTCCCGACCAGCACCATCGATTCACCCACCCGCTTGCGCGGCTGTTCACGGGAAATGACTTCCTTTCCGATCGTGTTGTACACCGACGTTTTCAACGTAAGATCGGTCATGTCGTTGCCTAATGTCAGGTTGTACGCTTCGGAGTAGAAGTAGCAGTTCTGATCATTTGTATAAATGCCATCCGCATTCGGAATAACTTCCAGAGTGTTCTTGTAAAAAAGATTTCCCTGCTTCCCCTTTTTTACGCTCGAAGCAAATTCAATATCGCTCATCGCTATTTTATCCGTCGGCAAGGGTTTCACACTGAGCGGGATCGAAATGCTATCGCCCCGGGAACGATTGTTCTGATCCTTCGCGACAACTTTAAGGACGTACTCACCCATCGGCAATTTTGTGTTGGACATGCTGATGAGGTTCATCGTGCTCACAGCAGTGTCTTTTGAGACATGGGGAACCAGCATGCGTTCGGCATAAACAATCGAATCTTTGGCGGCAACTGATAGCGTCAGTTCAACGCCGGCTTTTACGACACTTCCGTCCTGTACATAGGTCAACAAACGTTGCGGAAACGTATAGTAAAACTCAACATACATTTCTTTCTCATCGTAGCGGAAACGTGCGAAATCAACGGACAATTTCATCGGCCCGGTCGGAGATTTCGACTGCGCTACCGCAGTGCTCATCCCGGATAGCACAATGACTATTGCACAAAATAGTCCAACAGCTTTCAACATTCTATTCACCTTGTGGGATAATGGAGATTCAGTCTGGATGGTGTACTGCTAAAAATTTACGGAAGGGACGGCCGAATAGCAAGGAACGAATTCTCTCTCACTCACCCATTACTTTGACAATGACTCGTTTCCGCCTCTGTCCGTCGAACTCTGCGTAGTAGATTTGCTGCCACGGCCCGAAATCAAGTTTTCCATCCGTGATCGGGACGAGTACTTCGTGGTGGATGATGAGGCTTTTCAGGTGGGCATCGCCGTTGGTTTCACCCGTGCGATGGTGTTTGTATTTGAGATTAAAGGGCGCAAGCTTTTCGAGCCACTCGTCGATATCCTGAATCAACCCGTCTTCAGCATCGTTGACGTAAACGCCCGCAGTGATGTGCATCGCGGAAACAAGTACCATTCCTTCCTTCACATCACTTTTTGTAACAATCTCCTGCACATCCTCAGTGATGTTGATGTACTCCCGCTTCACTTTTGTGTTGAACCAGAGATATTCCGTTTTAGTTTTCATCACGCAATTCCCAGCAGTTGCCTGGCCGTTGAAACCAGGTCGGAGGTAATGTAGGGCTTTGGCATAAACTCATCACCGCCCGCCTGCATTACTTCATCACGCACATTATTCCGTCCGAAGCCGCTGGCACCGATAATCTTCACTGAAGGTTTCAACTTCCGAATCTGGCCGATTAATTCCACGCCGCCCAACCTCGGCAATCCAAGGTCGGTAACCACAAGGTCGATTTCATCCTTGTGTGCCGTAAACATTTCGAGGGCGGCTATGCCATCAAATGCCTGAAACACCTTGAACTGTTCCGATTCCAAGATTAGACAGAGAAGATTATTGATGTCGACTTCATCTTCTGAAATCAAGATCGCCGGTATTTTATCAGCCATTATGAGGGTATGTGAAGAAAGGAATAGTGGTTGTGCTTGCTTTGAAGGACAATATAGAGATTCGGCGATTTAGCTTCAACCGGTGTACTGTTGCACGTAATTCAATCCCACTGAATTTTATAAACGGGTTCAATATCAACGGGCAAATGCGTAAGACGCTGAAGTGACTCTTCAATCTCGCGCGATGTCCTTCCCCATTTCTTGAAAAACAGGATCGTCCCCTGATAGTCGCCTGTTGCCTGCAGTGTAAGGATTTCGTTTGCAAGTGATGCGACAGCGGACGGCATGTTATCAAATACGACCGACCATTTTTTGGTTACAGGGTCGAGGCGCACTGCACCTTTATCAATAAAATAATTCAGCTCGCAGATCGCGGCTTGTCCGTGCGCTTCTGTCGTGCCGAAGCGAATAGTACGGAAGATGGATGCAAGCGATGACACATAATGAACCCGGTCTGCATCCGGGGCGAGTATTTTTTTGTCGATGAAGAACTTTACGGCATGCAAGCCCGCAATGTCTGCTTTCGCTTCTTCAATGGCTGTATATTGCTCATTCAACGCCTTGTTGACTGTGAGCGAATCTTTGCCGTACACGTACACCGGTCCAATAGCATGACAAAGCTCGTGCATCAACACATCATTAAATACTCCTTCTGAAGTGACGTATTTGATTTGATCGGAGGCAATCAGTTCACGTCCAATCGGCAGAATGATGTTGTTCACGCGAGCGTCCATCATGTTTTTCCAGAAAATCTTTTTCGTTCCTTTTTTTACCTGGACTGCGGGATCATTGGGCAGCGTCGCCGCGACAGCCTGGTATCCCGCAGCAATATCACCTCCCCGAAATACATCGACAACGATCTCCATTGGCGACGAAAGTCCGGTGATCTTTCGTTTGTACCGAGCATCCATGGGAAGAAATTGCTCAAGATCATTTAAGTGTTCCGTGTAAATACCCAGCTTTTTGCTTTCTGTTGAATCCCGGATCATCACAGACACTTCGTAGGAAGCCTTCAGTCCCAGCAATGCATCGTCATAGATTTCATCCGGTGCCATTAACAGATCAACATCCGATTCAACCACATCAATCCAATCCACGTGGCTCTTGAAATACTCATCCGACGTAAGTGCAAAAGCTCTTTCAGCAAGATATTTTTTGAAGGAAGGATTTTCGGCAAGATCGCTCGCTTTTCGTAGTAATTCCGCGGCTGGATTTATCCACTGAGCATACTGAACATGAAACGGAACCGCGACCAATTCATTACCGTCACGTTTCACGATCGTGTATGGACTTTGCAGAGAGCTTGCTTTCTGCGGATGCGACTTCACATAACTTTCAAATTCTTCTTTTGTCAGATCAGGAGGATAAAAACCCGCGCCGGAAAATTTCGTCTCGTTGCCGTAAAATGTTTTGAACTCATCCATCTTGTCAAACGGTCCGCCATTGCGGATAATGAGCCGAAGAAGATTCTTACTGTGCTCATCGTTCATTGCGGCGAGACTATCCCTGATGGCAATCCCTTTCGGATACACCTGATGGAGATATGCTTCGTGGATGAGTTTTCCGGCTTCAACGAGTGTCTTGATAAGTTCACGCTTGCGTTCGGAAAGAGGGCGTGCATCAAATGTCATTTCAACCTGCTTCAAGCGGGAGAGTCGTACATCAACATCGCTCGTGTGCGAATTTCCCGGGCATCCTCCAACGACAAGCATGAACGCAAGAGCCGGATAAATCTTATAATTGGACAAAATCGTTTTTCTGTATATTGATAGAAAAGAAAACGGCATGGCAAAACTTGATCTCATACTGACCCTTATATTTTCTTCCCTTACACTTCTTGGTTCTTTCGCTACATACTACTGCATGCGGAAGGCATTACGAGTGTCCGGCGAACGGGATGGCGATCTCAAAATGTTTTTGTGGGCGGTCGGAAGTTTGATCGGGCTGATTATTGCCGGAATGAGTGCCGCGTATTTTCTCCTGCCGATTATCTTCCACTACTCAAAGTAGTGCCTTCACCGGACAATGCTGCCGCTCGCAATTTCACCCGAAGGCGAAACGATAAAGAGTTTTCCGTCGTCGTCCGAGGCTGCCAGCACCATCCCTTTTGATTCCTGTCCCATCAGTTTTGCGGGCAGCAGGTTATATACAACAACAACGCTCTTCCCAACCAGTTCTTCCGGCTTATAGTGTTTGGCAATCCCTGCAACAATCTGTCGTTGTTCCGTCCCTACTTCAACTTGCAACTTCAACAGCTTTTCTGATTTCGGCACGGCTTCACATGCGACGACTTTTGCCACACGCAGATCAATCTTCTTAAAATCCTCAATCGTTATTGAAGCTTTCGGTTCAGCTGGTGCCGCTGTTGGCGTTGCAGGCAAGGTCGCTTCGGGAGAACTGCTTGTTGTATCTTTGATTGCTTGTTCGATCACTTCATCCTCGATTTTTGTAAATAGAATTTCGGTGACTCCTAATGCGTGTCCTTCCGGTACCAGAAGTTCCCCGACAGACTCCCACCTCTGTTCCGCCGCGTTTCCTTCAAGATTTAACATTTTCCAAATTCGTTCACACGAACCCGGAATGATTGGCGACAGCAGAACAGCAAGTGAACGGGAGACCTGCAGGCTCAGATTAATCGTTGTTGCACAGCGTTGCCGGTCGGACTTCGCTGTCTTCCACGGCTCAGCATCGTTGAAATATTTGTTCGCCGTCCGTGCGAGATTCATGATTTCCAGAAGTCCATCCCGAAAGCGATATTTCCGGAAAAACTTTCCGGCCGTGGCGGGTGTTCGATTCATTGCGTCGATGAGTACAGTATCGAGAGCATTGAGTTCCCCGCGCTCCGGAACGATGCCCTCAAATGTTCGTCCTGCGAATGCAAGAGTCCGGTTAATAAAATTCCCGAGGATATCCGCCAGCTCGTTATTGTTCTTCGCCTGAAAATCCTTCCAGTAGAAATCCGAATCGCGGTACTCCGGCATGGAAGAAGCAAGATAGTAGCGCAACGGATCAGCCGGAAAGCGGGCAAGAAAATCCTGCACGTCAATGCCGATACCCCTGCTCTTGGAAAATTTCTGACCTTCAAAATTCAAAAACTCATTCGCCGGAACATTCTCTGGTAAAACATATTTAGCTTCGTTCGCATCGTTCCACGCCATCAGCATAGCGGGAAAAACGATGCAGTGGAAAACCACATTGTCCTTGCCAATGAACGCAACGTATTTTGTCGAATCATCCAGCCAGAATTTTTTCCACGCATCCGGTTTGCCGCTCCTCTTCGCCCATTCGATGGTGGAGGAAATGTAGCCAAGAACGGCATCGAACCACACGTAGAGAACTTTACTCTCATAGCCGGGCAGTGGAATCTTTACTCCCCAATCGAGGTCCCGTGTCACGGCCCTGTCATTCAATCCATCCTGAAACCAGGTCTGACAATACTTGACAACATTTTCTTTCCAACCATCTCGCGCATTACGTTCAGCGATGTATTGCTCGAGTCTCTTTTGATAATCTCCTAACGGGAAAAACAAATGAGATGTCTCGCGTAACACCGGAGTTTCTCCGCTTATCTTGCTCTTCGGCGAAATAAGTTCGGTTGGATTGAGATATGAACCGCATCGTTCACATTGATCGCCGCGGGCTTCCGGGTTGCCGCACACGGGGCACGTTCCCTCGACATAGCGGTCCGGTAAAAACATGTTTGCCTTCGGATCGAAGAACTGCTTCTCTTTCTTCTCCTTCAGTATTCCCCGTTTATGAAAATCGAGAAAGAATCCGAGCGCTGTTGTATGATGCAACGGCAGCGATGTTCGTGAGTAGTTATCGAAACTAATGCCCAACTTTTCGAACGCCAACTTATTCATTGTATGATAACGATCGACGATCTCCTGCGGTGTTGTTTGTTCCTTGTCCGCTGTGAGGGTGATGGGAACGCCATGCTCATCCGACCCGCAAATGAAAACGATTTCTTTGCCACTCAACCGTTGAAAGCGCACGTACATATCTGCGGGTATATACGCGCCCGCGAGGTGGCCGAGATGTATCGGGCCGTTTGCGTACGGCAATGCAGCCGTTACCAGTATGCGCTTGAATTCCTTCATGAGTGTGCGTGAACCATGTGCGAGACCGACGGTTGAAGAATTGCACGCCGCAGCTTCACCGAAAGTTGCAGCAGTGCGAGAAGAATGTATCCATTTTTGTCTACAAGAGAAATACAATGATCGATGGACGATAATACCTGTTCGAGATTCGCCGCCGGAAATTTTGCAGTGAAGTTTTGAAGGTCATCCTGCTGATCAAGATTGATAATTTCTCCGCCTTGAAGCAGAACAAATGCATCCCGAAACCAGATAAGCATGAGCGAAAGAAAACGAATAACGAAATCCCTGTCCTTTGAAGCGGCCAGCTTCTCAATATGCTGGGAGAGATTCACGGAATTATTTCCGAGCACCGTACGGATGAACAACACAACATCTTCACGCAACGCATTGATATCAGATTCCAAGAGCTGGAGCGCACGCACGTAGCTTCCATTTGCCAGGCGGGCGACGAGCGTTGCCTGTGCTTGTTCTACACCTTCGCGTTCAACAAGCGCTGTCCGTATCTCTTCTTCTGTCAGCGGATCAAAGCGAACGAGCTGGCATCGGGAGACGATAGTGGGAAGAAGCGCTTCCGGTCGGGCGGTAGTAAGAATAAGTAATGTATCGCCCGGCGGTTCTTCAAGAGTCTTTAATATTGTATTCGATGACTCCGCCGCCATTTCATCGGCATTTGAAACAATGAAAATCCTTTTGCCGTCGTACAATGTCGTCATCGCCGATTCCCGTCGGACTTCGCGGATGCTGCTAATCTTTATTGTGTTCGCACGCGGGATGTCGATGCGGTGATACGGATTTTCTGCTTTGAGTTTGTATTGCTCCTGAATCACCTGGATATCGGCGACAGCAACTTTATCCAGCGGGCCGTCCTCCGACTTTTCATTCTTACCAGTTGGCAGAGCGGTAATTAATTTTACATCAGGATGTTGAAGCGACTGCATCTTGAGGCATGACGGACACTCGCCACATGCCTCTTCTTGCTTCTTCACACAATGAATAGTTCTGGCGAGTTCAAGCGCCATGGCATCTTTGCCGACGCCTTCATTCCCAACAAAGAGATATGCATGCGGAAGCCGCTTGCTGCGAATTGCTCCCAACAAAATACTCTTGACTCTTCGCTGACCGAGAACGCGATTCCACATACTATCACCTCTTAAAACGCATTGCCAATTCCAAAATGGATAACACCTTCGCGCAACGTTTGCCCAAAAAGCCGACGCTGGGTAATCCATTGACGCCCGGCGTCATCGCCGTTTGGATTGTAGACCCGGAAACCATAATCAATTCTAAACGGACCGAAAAAAGTATCGTAACGGATTCCGAATCCCGCCGCCATCGCAACCGTGCGGAGTTGGACATTTCTCGCCTCGGGCCAAACCGTTCCGAAATCAAAAAACAAAACCGTCCAGAGCTTGTCAAAGAGATTATCTTTCAAACTCTGAAAAATATTTGTCCTGATTTCTATACTTCCTTCAAAGAGAACATTTCCCCCGAACTGCGGGTTTCCGGTCGAACTCAAATCTCTTGAACTCCATCCCCGGATACTGCCGCCACCGCCGGCGTAGAAACGGTTGGTCTGCGGAATGGCGCGTGCAGTGTCACTATGACTTTCTCCGTACTTTTCTTCGAACCCGGCACGCAGCTTAAGGGCAAAGATCGAAAACCTCCGGTCGTTCGTCAGATCCGAATACCACCTCCCGATAACATTCACGCGGTAAAATTGTGTAAACGGCCGCTTCACCCATCCCAAATCGCGCAGTGCCAGAGGCAGCAATCCCGATTCCTCGACCGTCAACGCGTGAATAAATCCTTTCGACGGCGAGAAAATATCATTGGTCATATCGCGCTGAATCGTAAAGGATATGATTGAATTGAACTGTTCTTTTTGAGCGGCGATGTCCCGCAATTGCCGCAACGTTTCGCCGTTGGTCGAGTCGATGACGATATTCCGCCTTCGATCCAACTGAATGTATTGTTGGGTTAATTCGAGGTATGCCGTTGTGAATTCGGCAACCCGCTGAGAAAAGCCGAACTTATTTTGAAAGATTGTAGAAAGATAGAGTTTCTGTTTATCACGGATATACGACAGCGACCAGGATCCCCGGATGTTGTTTGTGAATACATACGGCTGCAACAATTCGAATGTGACATCAACGTTGGCGATTGCGTCGGTCTCCAGCTTGAAGAAATCCGGAAACTCCCCAAGTGTTGCCGTCCGGAAACGCACGCGAGCCGAAGATGTCCGTAATCCTCCCAAGAAATTCCGGTTGGAGTAGCCGAGTCCGACGCCCAGGTTGAAATTTAGATTTTCGTCGCTCAATGAGACTTCCGGAGCAAATTCATGTTTATCCTTGGGCCGCAACCGAACTCTGCTATCGACGTTAATCGAATCGGACTGCTGGGCAGGCACTTGCACCGTAACGCGGGCGAGATCGAAAATTCCTGTTCGGTTCAGATTCCGTTCACTGGATTTCAACGCATCAGTGCTGTAGATATTTCCCGGGACATAATCCATCTGACGAAGAACATCGACCGAATCAATATCCTTTCTTGTGGAATCTAATTCATTGATTATGTCGATTTGCCCGAACCGATACCGCCGATTGATGGCGAACGTTAGCACAACCGAATAATTTCCTGTGCTTGTATAGTAACGGGCCCACGAGCTCTCCCTGACAAATGCTGCTTTCGCGTAGCCCTCGTTATTCAGAATGATGATTATGCGCTTCAGTTCTTCCTCGAGGAGGGCTTTATCGTAATGATCTCCCTTTTCAATCTTCGCTCCTGACTGTTGCGCTTCAAACACCTGTTCGGGGACGTTGAGGATGCCGCGGTATTCAAGCGTATCAATAACCGAGCGATAGCCTTCGGCAATATTGATTTCAATCTCAGCCGAGAATTTATCACGGTCATAACTGATAACCGAATCCACTTTTACCTGTTGAAAGCCATGATCCTTATAGAATTGACGGATGCGGCTCAAATCCTCGCCAAGAATGAAGTGATCGAGATATTCATTGGCACGTCCGAGTGATTCGAACCATCCGTGCAGCGTCTTGCCGATGAAGCCCGGAGTTTCGCGTGACTGCAACCGATCCCGAAGTTCGCTGTTGCTGAAAGCGCTGTTCCCGTTGAATGATATGGACCGGATCTCGAAAGACGAGCACTGATTCTCAGGCGGCATTGCCGGGGATGCGGTCCAAGCGAGACACAATGCGCCAATCAACAGCATGACAGACTTTTTAAGAACCGGCATCATATTCTTGTCCTTAGGCATCTGTCGCACCAAAACAAAAAACCCATCCCGATATATCGTGATGGGTTGAATCCATATTCGTGCACATGGGCATTCATGAAGTGAGACTACTCCATGAAATCAATACTCTCCCTCATCCTCAAAAAAGAAATCTTCATCTGTCGGGTAGTCGGGCCAAATCTCTTCCATACTTTCGTACGGCTCTTCACTGTCTTCGAGCTCTTGAAGATTTTCAACCACTTCAACGGGTGCCCCGGTTCGAACAGCGTAATCTATTAACTCGTCCTTACTCGCGGGCCAGGGGGCATCATCAAGGTGCGACGCCAATTCCATAGTCCAGATCAACGTTGACTCACATCCTTTCCAAAAGCTTGAGGTTTAGAAAAACAATTACTTTGCACTTGCGAGTTGTGTACGATAGCGCGCTGCATCAACATTGTCGAAGAAATAATCTATCGGATTCTGTTTCCGTCCGTTCAGGCGTACTTCATAATGCAAGTGTGGTCCACTTACCAAACCTGAACGGCCAGTGCGGGCAATAAGTTCCCCGCGCGATATCTTGCGGCCCTCGGCAACAAGAACTTTCGAGAGATGGGCGTACAGCGTGGAATAGCCGTACCCATGGCTCAATTCAATGACGGTGCCGTAGCCACTTTGTGTCTTGCCTGCGAAGTGGACTACGCCATCACCTGCAGCATAGACGGGCGTTCCCACATCCACGTTAATGTCGAGACCGTCGTGCATGCGCCAGATGCCGAGAACCGGATGAATCCGCATGCCAAATCCATTAAGGGAATACGGGCCTTCACATGGCTTAATTGCCGGAAGGTGTTTAAAAAATTCCTTGTTGAATTCGTATTGCTTTGTAATTTCAGCGTAACTTTTCTTTTGCAATTCCACTTCACGTTCAAGGCGGGAGAGCACTTCGTTCGAATTTGTCAGCAATTTACCTGCATCGGGGCTGAGAAAGGAAAACTCCGCCTTATTTACCGAACCGCCAACGCCTGCTTGTTTCGTATCATTATCGATCTTTCTCAAGTCGACCATCAGCCGCAGTTGATTGTTCAGATCGACCAGGTCATCAATTCTCCCTTGAACAAAAGATGTTTTCTGGGTGAGAGTACGAATTTGATCCTTCAGTAATCTGTTTTCAGACGAAAGCTCGGCACTTTTCGATAATTGTAAGGGATCTCCCAGCAGAAAATTGGAGAGGAATAATAATCCAAATAGCCCGATGCCGAGGCATACAATCCAGCCAACAGCCTTCGTCTTGAAGTACTTCACGGGATGATATCCCAGCGAAGTGTCAGAGAAATAGAAAAACTTTAGTTTCTTAAACAAACAGAGACCTTTCTGATTCCCTTGTCATGTTTTGTTGTGTGCCTCCCACAAAGATAATCGGCAGATTTGACGGCGCCAATTAGTGCTATCGTGCCTTGGGTTCAAAAAACAAGGACATCTTTCGAGGGGGCTTACTACTTAAAAGGGCATTGCCATGATAAATAATGTGACAGGCTTTGTCAAGGCATTTCTTCGTGTATTATGCTTTTTTAACGATTTAGCGAATTTGAGGAGGATGAAGGCTTTTACTCAAAATCATGCTCAAAATAGTTTATAGCCCTGCCGGCTTTCTTCTTCTTATCAGCAATCTGTCCCTCGAGGCGTTTCGAGAATTCTTTTGCAGCGTCATATCCGTAATGTCGAAGAAGATAATTCAATGCAATAACCTCAGTAATTACTGTAACGTTCTTTCCCGGGAAGATCGGTAGGCGTACATGCGGCAGTTCGACATCCAGTATCGGAAGGAATTGGTCGTCCAAGCCCGTTCTTGTGTAATCCTGGTTCGGCTTCCACTCCTCCAACTCAACAACAAGTTCCACACGCTTCTGAAAACGGATCGCCCGAATGCCAAACATGCTGCGCACGTCTAGCAATCCCAGTCCCCGAATCTCCATGAAATGTTTCACAAGATCAGTCCCCGCTCCCATGAGAATTCCCTCGCCCTTGCGGGTAACATTAACCACATCATCAGCCACAAGACGGTGGCCTCGTTCAATAAGGTCGAGGGCTATTTCGCTCTTTCCGATTCCCGAACGCCCGATCACTAACACGCCAACGCCGTATACGTCGACGAATGAACCGTGTATTACAATCTGCGGGGCGAACTGATCATCAAGAAAATCTGCGATGAAGTAAACGATCTTCGTTGTCTCGAACGGCGTCCCGAAGATCGGAATGCCCTTCGCGGCGGCAGCATCCAACAATTCCTTTTCGATGGTGTTGTTGTTTGTAAGAATCATGCACGGAATTTTAAACTCCAACAACGTTGTGAACGCGGTCTTCCGATCTGCTGCCGATAAGGAATTGAGATAGTTGATTTCAGTATTCCCGATCATTTGCACCCGGTCGAACGTGAATAGTTCGACGTAGCCTGCGAGAGCGAGTCCCGGGCGATGCAGATTCTTGTCACGGATATGGTTATCGAAGCCGATGTCTCCATTCATGAGATGGAGTTTGAACCGCTCTCGATTTGTCTCGAAGAAAAACCCCACATTGATGAACTTCTTGCGCGTCTCTCTGTTCTTATCGATTTTCACAGGACGTTCCTTACGAAATTAAACCTTCTCGCGAATTGCACGAACCTTTGTTTTATCCTTTTCCCGCAACTTGGATTTATACTTCTTCAACTGTGTTCCCAATTTTTCAATTGCGCCGTCTACTGATTTGACGTAATCATTCGTCTTTTTATGGGCGGAGAGTGTTGTTCCGTGCACATGAAGATTGATCTCTGCTGTTTTCAGACTATTGACGCCACGTTCATAGGAGAGAATAATTTCCGCCCGCACAATGCCGTCATACAACTTGTCCATTTTTTTTACTTCGTCAAGTGCGTATTCCTTAATGTCGGGATGAGCTCGAAACCGGCGTGCCGTGAAGTTAGTATCCATAATGAAATCCTTTCAGCTATGTTGTTCTGGTTCTATGTTGCTTTCGGATGGGCTTGCGCATAAACTTTCTTGAGACGCTCCACACTGACATGAGTATAGATTTGTGTTGTTGATAAACTTTCGTGACCAAGAAGTTCCTTTACTGCGCGCAAGTCCGCACCCCTGTCCAAGAGATGCGTGGCAAAACTATGTCGTAATACGTGAGGGCTTTTCTTCTTGATCTCTGAAACCTTCGCGATATAACGATTCATCAAAACATTCACCCCTTTGGGGGAGAGCGGTTTTCCGCGCTTCGTTACAAATACTCTTTTCCCGTCCGTCTCATCCTTGTGGGCGTCATCTACCATCTTTGCCCGGACGGAAGCGTAGGCACGCAGGGCGGCAACTGCTTTGCGTCCAACCGGCACGATGCGCTGTTTGCTCCCCTTTCCGGTTACCTTGATGGTTCCGTCATGAAAATTAATATCGTCCCATTCCAGACTTATTAACTCGCTCAAGCGGATGCCGGTTCCGTAGAACGTTTCAAGTATGGCGCGATCACGGATGCCTTGTGTCTGAGAAAGATCCGGCTGAGAAAGCAAATCCTCAATAACATTTTCTGCAAGAACTGTGGGCAAGGACTTGCTCAGCCGGGGAGCCTGGATGTTCAGGGCCGGATTGGTTTCTACAACATTTCCTTTTGTAAGATGACGAAAAAAAGTCTTCAGGCAAGCAAGTTTTCGGGCCACACTCCGGCGCGAGAAATTCTGTTCGACCAGATCATTCAGGAATGAACGGATGGTTATGCGATCGATGAGCGCCGGAGAGAAAATCGTATCGGAAAAATGACGTGAGAGAAACTCGGAGAACTGACGGAGATCGTCTTCATAGGAGGCAATCGTGTGAGGGGAGTAATTACGTTCCCCCTTCAAGTGCTGCAGGAATGAAGTAATCTGTTCTTGCATCAACATAAACAATAACCGCCTATTAGCCCACAGCTTCGCTGAACTCTTCTTTTGCAACTTCCGCTTTACAATTCGGACACAAGAGGAATTCGCCGCGGGTCTGGGTGTATTTCATCACCATATACGAATTGCCGCACGTTTCACAGGGACGGAGAACCGGTTTATCCCACGATGCAAAATCGCAATTCGGGTAACGCGAACAACCATAGAATGAGCGTTTGCGTTTGGTCTTTCGCTCGATGACGTCCCCCTCTTTACACTTCGGACATTTAATCCCGATTCCGATCGGGCGTGTGAACGTACATGTCGGATAATTTGAGCAACCGAGGAACGCTCCATACTTGCCGCCCTTCACAACCATGTCAGCTTTGCAAACATCACACTTCACGCCTACGACATGCTTAATTGCGTCCTGATCTTCTTTCAGAGGCCGCGTATTCTTGCAAGTTGGATACCCCTTACACGCCATGAAGCGGCCGTTGCGCCCCCACTTGATGATCATCTGCTTTCCGCAGACTTCACAGACCTCATCTGTTTCTTCCTGTAAAGATTTTTTGATTTCGGGCGCCGTCTTGTCCACAACAGCGAGATCTCTCATGAAAGGATGATAGAAATCCTCCATAACCTGGACATATGATTGATCGCCGGTCGCAATTGTCTCAAGTTCATCTTCCATCTTCGCAGTAAACGAGACGTTGATGATATGCGGAAAACTTTTCACAAGAATACGGTTGACCGTCATGCCGAGATCAGTCGGATACAAACGCCGCTCTTTCGATTCAACATACTTGCGGGCCTGGATCGTATCGACAATCATTGCATACGTACTCGGTCTTCCGATACCCAGGGCTTCAAGTTCTTTAATCAGCGAACTGTCAGTGAACCGTCCCGGCGGTTTGGTAAAATGTTGGTTCGGGAGAAGATTCGTAAGCGAGGCTCTGTCGTTTTGCTTCAGATTGTCAGGAAGTTTTGATTTCGGGTCTTCATCGGCATCCGCATCTTTCTCTGCTTCGTCTATAATATCGTCGTACACCTGCAGAAAGCCGCGGAATTTTGGAATTGAATCCGTTGCCCGGAACGTATAATCTCCGCCCTGTACATCAACCGTTGTTTGTTCAAAAACTGCCGGACTCATCTGACATGCAACAAACCTGTTCCAGATAAGCTCGTAGAGCTCGAACATGTCCTTGTCCAGATATCTCTTTACCGTCTTGGGCGAGTATGTGAGTGAGGTCGGACGAATTGCTTCGTGGGCGTCCTGTGAACTCTTACCCTTCTTAAATTGACGGGCTTCAGACGGGAGATATTCCTTACCGTAGTTTGAGTAGATATATTCTCGAACGTCTTTAACAGCGTCATCACTCAAGCGGGTAGAATCAGTCCTCATGTAGGTAATCAAGCCGACGCGTCCTTCATCACCCAATTCAACACCCTCATACAATTTCTGGGCGAACATCATAGTGCGCTTTGCGTTGAACCTGAGACGCCGTGCAGCTTCCTGCTGCAATGTGCTGGTAATGAACGGGGCCGGCGGATTGCGCTTAACAGGCTTTCGCTGCACATCAGAAATAATGTAGCTTTGCTTCTTAATATCGTTAACGTAGCCTTCGGCAGTTGTTCCGTTTCCAATAACCGGATCAGCGCCGGCCACCTTAAAGAGTTTTGCAAAGAAGGGATCGCTGCCCGTAACTTCAAATTCGCCGACAATCGACCAGTATTCCTCTGGAATAAAGGAATTGATCGCCTCTTCGCGTTCACACACTAATCGTACAGCCACAGATTGTACGCGACCGGCTGAAAGAACGCCAAAGAACATTGTCTTCCAGAGAAACGGCGTAACCTTGTAACCGACAAGCCGGTCCATTGCGCGGCGTGCTTGCTGGGAGTCGACGAGTTTCTCATTTATCTTGCGGGGATTCTGCATCGCTTCCGTAATTCCCCGCTCGGTAATCTCGTGAAAGAGAACACGCTGAATGTTCTTATTGGAAGATTCGATCTCCTGAGCTATGTGCCAGGCAATCGCCTCGCCTTCACGGTCAGGATCAGTTGCGATAAACACGGACGATGCTTTTGCGGCTTGGGCACGGAGTTTTTCTATTATCTCCGTCTTATCCCTGGTCTTGTCTTTAATTATTTCATAGGTAATCCGAAATCCGTTCTCGACATCAACACCCAGTTTGCTCTTCGGCAAATTCTTGATGTGTCCCACCGATGCTTCAACGTGATAATTTTTGCCGAGATATTTGTTGATGGTCTTTGCCTTAGAGGGAGACTCAACAATAATCAATGCGGCGCCATTGCTGGCGGGCACGTCAACACTTTTGGGCACACGTTTACGGCGTGGCTTCGGGTGTTGCTCATCAGCATCGACTTCAATCGGCGGAGGAGGAGGAGGGAGATCTTTATCTTTCTTCTTGCTTTTGCTCTTCGCCATTAATGGATCGTTTCATTGTTGTTCATTGTGAAGCGCCGCTCCTGCGAGCGGTTGGTTTTCGTGAAGAGGACCGATGCCACAATTTCCTGGATCTCTCCGATTGTGAGCTTCTCAAATCCAGACGTCATCGCCCGATCGAGTACACCCTCAATATCCCGGTTGTCGATCAGGCCCAACTCGTACAGCTGCATCAAATACCCCTGGGCTGCGGTGCTCATAATCTGTTTTTCAGCATCATGCAACTGGCGTCTGGATTCACGGGACGCTTTCCCCTGCAACGTAATTCGTCCCTCGTGCACCGGCAGATTGTCGTACAACCAGCTAAATGCCGCACTGATCTCGGACTGTGTGTAACCTTTTTCTTTCAATCCGCCTAAATCAATTTCATTCAGTCGCTTGTTCGTCTCAATCTCAGACATCAAATAGACAAGAATCTCAACTATGCGTTCGTTCAACGTCTTTCCTTTCCTTGTGGGGGAGCAAACCAATAACGGACGTTTGCATCTTCTATCACTTTCATTTTTTTGGCATCGCTTGCACGCACGTCATCATATCCAATCAAGTGAAGAGTTCCGTGAATTACAAGTCGGGCCACTTCGTTTGCAAAACTTACCTCGTACTCCTTTGCCTGCTGTTTTGCCCGGTCGAGGTTCACATAAATTTCACCCTCCAGCGCCGGAGGTATTTCCAATGTGAAGCTTATAACATCTGTAACGAAATTATGTCCCAAAAAATTTCTATTAATGGATTTACATCGATGAGAATCCACAAACACAACTGAAACGGCCCCTTTTTTCTTACCCAACACTTTCTTCACATACTGCTCAACACGCGTTTTGGGTATGCGGTAGCGCCGGTGCGCATTGAAGACAGAAATCTGCGCTGAGCGTCTATGCGGTGTAAATGCCTGCGCGGGGGATGCCGGCATCAACGAACATTCTTTTTCTGTTTTGCAGGCGAACGTTTGCGTGGGACTTTTCGTGAAACCGGCGGAGAATCAAGAATACTGTCGGTCAGAGAGAGCGCAATGCCGGACAACATTACTTCCGGCCCGAGATGCGTAAAATCGCCGGAAAGAAGTGAACGATCAACATTTGCATACAATGAGCAGCCGCCTTCCCTCTCTATAATGAGTCCCGAGAGTTTACCATCCCTTTCCCCCACGAACGTGATCTCACCCAACATTTCACTCAGAACATACCCTGAACAGAAGTGTAGCTGCAGATGCGACGATTCAGTATACACGGAGACCAGGTTTCCCTTGGTATTGCCGATCCGGATTTGAGGATAGATCTCAAGTGCAAGTTTCCGATGCGGCTCCTTTCCCGAAACCTCATAGCGATAATTTGCTCCCATGGGTTTGGGTGAGGTGTTCAGCAACTTTCCAATTTTTTTGAAATCTGATGGTGTAAAACTGAAAGGCATTTGAATTCTCAGCGGTAAAATAAGCGAAACCCCGAAGTAATTGTTTCTCGCAATTTCAGTCGGGGTTTACAATTTCTTATGACGTGAATTCTAAACGGCAACGACATTCGATGCTTGTGGACCCTTCTTGCCTTCGGTTACTTCAAACTCAACTTCGGCTCCTTGCTCCAGGGACTTGACATCTTTCAGAGATGATATGTGCACAAAAATATCTCCGCCCGACTGTTTCTCGATGAACCCGAAGCCTTTTTTTGCATCGAACCATTTCACTTTGCCGCGTTCCATTCGTATACCGAGGATGTGTGAGAGGTGAGTAACGAATTATTGAACTTGCGCCAATATATATACCGTCCGAGTTATTGTCAAGAAATATCTCTCACACGGATATCAGACTCACCACTCGATTTCCATTCCTTCTTCAGCCGCAACACATTCGAATGACTGGCTCGACTTCTTAATTTCTTTGCGGCAGGTCTCGAGGATCGTATCGATCTTATCATCGTTATGCGATGGATCGTGATGGAACAAAATTAATTTCTTCACATTCGTCTTCGCTGCAACCTCTAACGCAAAAAGATAATCTGAATGTCCCCATCCGACCCGTTCACGATACTCGTCGGGAGTGTATGTTGCATCATGAATCAGTACATCCGCATCGCGTGCAAAATCGAAAATACGGTCGTTTGGATCCCCGGGCATCTCCAAATATCTCCCAACAATTATTTTCTCAACGTTGTAAAGAGAAGATGGGATGCTGCGACTAAAAGGTTCGTTATCGCTAATGTATACCAATGATTTGCCTGCAGAATCGATGCGATATCCCAGCGCAAACATTGGATGGTTTACATACATCGACGTGATGGTTGCCCCGGGAATCTCTGTCATTCCCTCCCCGACCGGATGGAAGTTAATCTTCGCCTTTAACTCGCTCAGCTGAACGGGAAAATACACGTTGTTCATCTGGTCGGAAATCATTTGGCGAAGTGTTACATGTCTCGACTGAGCCCCAATAATTGTCAACTCGTTGCCCGCAACAAACGCCGGCCTGAAAAACGGAAACCCCTGAATGTGGTCCCAGTGAGGGTGACCGATAAGAAGGCTAGCGATTATTGGAGAGTTTGTCTCTATGAGGTGATCGCCAAGCCGGCGGATGCCAGTGCCAGCGTCGAGAATGATCAGGTTATTATCTTTTACCCGGACTTCTACGCATGGAGTATTTCCTCCATACCGCACAGTTTCTCTTCCTGGTGTAGGAATTGAGCCGCGTGTCCCCCAGAATTTTATTTTCATACGCAGAACCCCCGACTATTCCCCTTGTGCCGAATAGCCTTTCGCATATTGTACGTAATGCAATGCAGATTCTTTGATGTGCTTTTTCTCTTCAGCTGTGAGCGGCCGGATTATTTTTGCCGGAACGCCGGCGACCAGCATTCCATCCGGAACGGTGAATCCCTGAAGTACAACTGCGCCCGCCGCAACCAACGATTCGGTCCCGACAATCGCACCATCCAATACTACTGCGCCCATGCCGATCAGACAGCAATCGCCGATGGTACAACCATGAATGATTGCCCGATGCCCTACGGTAACATCCTTTCCGACCCGGACGGGAAGTTCACCTGTCACGTGAAGAACGGAACAGTCCTGAATGTTTGTCCGCTCGCCAACTTCAACAAGATTGATGTCGCCGCGAAGAACAGAGTTGAACCAGATACTTGAATCCTTCGCAAGACGTACATCACCAATGAGTTGAACACCTTCTGCAACAAATGCATCGGGATGTATTGCAGGCGAGCGGCCATTGTATGAGATAATTGCCATTGCTACTCGATACCTTTCGGAGGCTTCCAACCCGGACGATTCCACCCCATTAATTCAACGGTGACGCTACCGAGAATCACTTTCATTTTAGCCACAATAGGAACACGGGCATCATCATTACTAAACCATCCTTCAAAATCTCCGGTGAGACCGAATATACCGGTAAACTCCATTGTTCCGTCAAACCCAACAACGTCTACCGGGTACTCGACAAAATCCAACTCTACCGATTTGCGCTTCCCTGAAAAATTAATAAACGTATTTACCTTTTTCTCCTGTACGACAGCAGGTATGTTTTCCCTCTTTCCGGAAAATAATCTGTCACGCGCATAGAAAAACAGTGACAGCCCGTCCTGCATTCTTGAATCGAGGACAAGCGTATCGCGTCGATGAACAATTGTATCCCTCCGGCCTGATTCCATAAAGATTCGCTTTGCCGAATAATCAAATTTGTATCTGCCGAAAGCCCAGGAATCTCCGTCGAGAGCTTTGCCAATAAACAAATGAGAGTAGACTGCTGTGTCGATCAGACTTTCGAACACCGCGTGCAGATTTGCCAACGGGACTTTTTTATATGAATCGATATACGCAATAGTCTGATATGAAACTGATTTTCCATTTTCAATTCGCTTCAACGTTTTGATCCGGACCTGACCAAGATCAAAGTTATAATACCGCACGTTGTATGTCAGCTCTTCTCCATCCACGAATACATATGATTGTGATACAGACTGACAATAACCCGTATCGGTAGTGGCGAACAGAATAGACATGACAACGGCAGTACAAAGAATTGCACTGCCGCTGTTCTTTACAAACTTTTTTGACGAGAGATAAAACAAAACTTTTACTTTATGCTAGAAAGACTTTTCGAAATTTTCTCAGCCTCGGGAAATAAACTAATACCTGTCTTGAATTGATTGTCCTCAGCCAATGTAACGCGTGCACCCCCAACATTACCCCACAAGGAGCGGGCAATAGTAGCCTTCGCAAGCAGTTTTACGAAGTGAAGGTCTTTTTCGTATGCCTCTTTTTTGAATTCAATCCCCTTTGCTTTTGCAATCGTGTTAATGCTTTCCAGCATATTGGCGTCAATCTCAAATTCTTTTACGAATTTTCTGCCATCCGTCCCATACGTCTTCTTCAGCTCGTTCCCGTGTGCTTCCATATATTTGTTTGCAAAATCCAAATATACCTGCTTGCTACGCAATTGGACTGCATATTCGCCAAGGCGTTCAGCCTTCACAATGTAATCCGGTGTTATGCCGCCACCCCCATACACAACCCTGCCGCCCGCCGTTTTAAATTTCGGCCGGGCAGAATCTTTTTCAGCTGAGTGCGTGAGATTGTCGCCTTCTTCTTCGTTGCGCTCAAATGCTTCACGTTGGTATTTCATTTTGTCTTCGCCGTATGCACGCTGAATAAGACGGCCGCTGGGGGTGTAATACCGGGCAGTAGTTAACCGGAACCCTGAGCCATCAGGTAAGTCATATTGCCGTTGGACAAGTCCCTTACCAAACGTGGTTTCTCCAACAATCAACCCGCGATCCCAATCCTGCACGGCGCCTGAAACAATCTCACTTGCAGAAGCGGAAGCGTTGTTCACCAGAACGACCAGAGGTACACCAGCAAATCGCGCAGAGCCGGAGGAAATGTATTCTTCATTAAACTCAGGACGCCGGCCTTTTGTATAGACTACCTTCTTTCCTTTGGGAAGCAATTCGTCTACCATCTTAAACGCCTGATCGAGATATCCGCCTCCATTGAAACGAAGATCGAGCACCAGCCGCTTCATCCCTTCTTTCTTCAACTTACTGACTGCTTCTGCAAATTCTGAATGTGTTGTAGCAGCAAACCGGGTCACGCTCACGTAGCCGACTTCATCGTTGAACATGAACGACGCGTCGACCGTGTACAATGGAATTTTATCACGATGGATTTCGAAGTCGAGAAGATTTTTTATACCTGAACGCGCAATCGTTACCTTGACTATCGTTCCTTTGGGTCCGCGGAGTTTTTTCGGAACCACATCCTGCGTAATCCCAACCGCCGACGTATCATTTATCTTGACAATCTTATCACCAGACTCGATTCCCAATGCCTCACTCGGGCCGCCGACAATTGGCGTAACGACAACGAGCGTATCATTCAAAACGGCAAACTCAATCCCGATGCCTTCAAAACTTCCCTGAAAG
>JBKJJX010000159.1:0-6125 GCA_046597825.1 Bacteroidota bacterium
AACTCTCAGCAGGCCGGCTTCTTCTGCCACTTTCATGACACCGAGCCAGAGCGCCATGATGCCTATCAGTCCGAGAGCCAGCGTTACCGCCACACCGGCAATGTCAAGCGCCGCTTGAGTAATTGCTTTCATCTTCACGAAGCGGATCTGCTCGAACTCAATCTGAACGATTGCACTCTTTCCGTCTTCTGAAATCCGGAATGACCGCACGTCACCGGAAAGCTTGTCTTTGCCTGCCGCTCCCTTTGCCATGGCCTTCCACTGTTTCGGCGTCGCATCGCTCACAGGCAATACAAACGTGCGATCTCCTTTCTGAGACATCGAGATCATAATAGGCTGGCGGACTTCCGCCATCAATGAAGTGCCGTAAAACGAATTGAAGCGGTCAGCCGGCACTACAATTTTGCCTTCAACAATTGCATTCTCCAATTTGCTGATTTCGACATTCGCTTCGAGCGGCATGCCGTTGCGGTTGGTGTTTCTCGCTTCGTCATAAATATCAAATCCGGCAGCTGTCAGAATGCCGATGACGATCATAGAAAGCCAGATATAGTTTAGCATGGGATTTTTATGTTGATGGACAGAAAACTATTAGACGAGCTTGGAAAACCAAACGATTCGAAAACTCTAAAAACTAATTTTGATGTTGAGACGGTTTTGAGACTGTCGGAAATCAAAATCGGGCCGGACATGAATTGACAGATTATCCCCGACATTGAAATCGTACAGGCTCGCATCAACGTACGCGTCGACAAGGTTCACGATATAATAGATAAAAATGTACCACGAGAACGCATCACGCTGGTCTTTGTAGAATTCCCTCAGGCGTTGGTATTCCGGAATTCCTGTAGGTGTCTGCGCAGAAAAGCTGTTGGAGTAAAATTCACGATAATGCTTGGTGCTATCGTTGTTGTCAATCCATCGCGATGCAAAATAATATCCAAAGCCCAGCAGGATCGGAATCTTCCAGTATGATTCGTTGTAAAATTGTCCCGCCCCGGGAAGAACAGCTGAAAGTGCGAGAGCAACTCCCGGTAATTTTGTAGGATGGTACACAGTGGAAACAGTATCGATTCGCGCCGACTGCCTGGACGGCGATGAAGGCACGACCCGGAGAGAGTCATCGGGAGAATAAAACTTTGCCGGCGGAAGTGAATCAAGGCGGACTTGCGATGCTACGCGGGTGCTCAACAAAAGAATCATCACCAAGCCCGCAAGTCGCATCACACACCGTCACTTGGTTGCGAGAAGGGAGATCACGTCAACTTCAACGCGGACATCTTTCGGCAGGCGTGCAACTTCAACAGTTGAACGGGCAGGCGGATTCTCCTTAAAATATTCGCCATACACTTCGTTCATTGCGGCAAACTCATTCATGTCTTTAATGTAAACGGTTGTCTTAACGACATGATCGAGATCGGAGCCGGCGGCTTTGAGAATCGCTTTTAGATTTTCCATGACGCGGCGTGTTTGCACTTGTATGCCGCCATCGACAATGTTGCCGGTGGCGGGATCGATTGCAATTTGTCCGGCGGTGAAAATCATTCCGTTGCCGGCAATAACCGCCTGACTATACGGCCCGATCGCGCCGGGTGCATCGGTTGTACGAACAATTTGTTTGGACATAAGAGTAATTTCAATTAGATACTATGCAATGGCTTCCATCTCAAGATTTTTTTTCTTAACCGAGCGAGGAAAATCGACAAAGACGAAATGACTTTGGTGGTAGAGATAATCCTCGCCACTCTCATCCACGATACGGACGAGCTCATCTTTTGCTGCTTGCGGATCGGAAAGGACACGATAGACTTTTCCCACGATCAGCGAAGCCAGATAGTCAGTATTGTCAACGCACAGGGCAAACGGTTCTGTTTTCTTTTTCATGTTCAATCATCCAACTAGCGTTTAATTTTGATGTCCCCTTTTCCGATGCCGTGCGCTTCGTACCAATGCAACTCAACCCGACGAACAACGCCATTCGACAAGCGTACTGTGGCAACCCCCTTCAACTTTCGCCAACGCCCCCCGTCCATGTACTTTTCGAAGATATGGAAGAACTCGAATTCCTGCTCCGCTTGCTATTACCTCGACTTCAGTGACCGAATCAATAATTTCAAACTTCATCGTTAGCTATGAATTGTCGACAGCATATCAAGTAAACGATCCAGATCGTCGAGCGAGTAATACTCAATCACGATTGTTCCACGGCCGCCGTCATCCTTCACTTCCACTTTCGTCCCCAGAGTCTGACGGAGTTTTTCTTCGATGTTTGTGAGCGAGCTATCGCGGGAGACAACAGATTCGCCGCCCTCAATCCCTGGCCGGGTCGATTTTATTTTTCCATTTTTCCGTACACGTTTCTCCACATCGCGGACAGAAAGTCCGTGATCAATAATTTGTTCAAAAATACCGCGCTGAAGTCCGGGATCTTCTATTGTAATGAGTGCCCGGGCGTGCCCGGCGCTTATATCTCCTTTGCGGACTGCTGTTTGAATTGCATCCGGCAGTTTCATCAGCCGCAGGAAATTTGTTATGGTCGAGCGGTCTTTCCCTGTTTTCTGGGCGACCTGTTCAATAGTGTAGTTGAGTTCTTCGGTAAGGCGTTTGTACGAGATCGCAATTTCGATCGGATTGAGATTGGAACGCTGAAGGTTCTCGATGAGCGCCAACTCAAGCAACTCATCCTGCGAGTGTATCTTGATAATGTACGCGGGGATCTGAACCAACCCCGCTTCCTTCGAAGCCCGAAGTCTGCGTTCACCCGAGATAAGTTGATAGCCGCCCTCAACGCGGCATACTGTAATCGGTTGAATAATTCCCTTCTCCTGAATCGAGCGCTTCAGCTCGTCCAGCTCAACCGGATCGAAGTCCGCACGCGGCTGATATGGGTTGGGACGAATTTTTTCAATGTCGATGTTCGCAACCGAATTGTCCGTCGCTCCATCGTCCTGCCTGCCAACAACAGGAACCGGATTTGTGGGACGGGGAATAAGCGAAGCAAGTCCGCGGCCGAGTACCGGCCTGTTCTTCAAACTCATAGCTGGGATACTCCATTCTGTGCGGGCATAACCGGGACAGATTGATTGTTGTTTGCGAGAAGTTCCTGCGCGAGATCCATGTAGTTGCGGGTTCCGGCTGACACGGCGTCGTACAGAATGATGGGCTTTCCAAAACTCGGCGCTTCACTTAACCGGACATTTCTTGTTATGATCGCCTTGAACACCTTCTCGCCAAAATATTTCTTAACCTCGTCAATAATCTGATTGGAGAGTCGAAGACGGCTGTCGTACATCGTCATCAGCACGCCTTCAATGTCTAGCTGCTCGTTCAATTGTTTCTTCACCATATTGATTGTGTTAAGCAGCTGACCAAGCCCTTCGAGTGCGAAATACTCACACTGAACGGGAATAAGAATGGAGTCAGCGGCAGTCAAGGCGTTCAATGTAATGAGTCCCAACGAAGGCGGACAATCGATGAAAATAAAATCGAACTGGCTGCGCAGCGAATCGAGTTGGCCCTTCAGACGTTTCTCCCTGTCATCCAAATCCACCATTTCCACTTCTGCGCCAACCAGATTTATGTGCGATGGAATGAGAGATAGATACGGCATCTGCGTTTTGACGATCGCAGAGAAAGCGGGAATGTCTCCTACCATCAACTCATAGCTGCTTCTTCCCTCCGACGATCCTTCGAAGCCCACACCGCTTGTTGCATTGGATTGCGGGTCGATATCTACAAGCAGTGTGCGTTTCTCGGCAGCAGCGACGCACGCGGCGAGATTTATGGCAGTTGTTGTTTTTCCGACGCCGCCTTTTTGATTTGCTATCGTGATGATCTTTGCCAACGAACCGGGTTCCTTTATGAATTCAACGCTGCAGCAAGGAGAAGAACAATTATTGCCAGACCCACATTGATTTTCCCGAAGAGCAGCATCTGATTGTAGTATGGACGGATATTTTCGGACTTTCCGTTCCGTGCTGCCGTTTCAAGCACGCGAAACATTCTCGCATAGCCAAAACTAAAAAACACCATCAACCCAAAAACCAATTGCTTCAATCCAAGAATCACCGACCAACGATCCCGATATTCGAAAAAAACAAATCTCGGATTGAACAACATCAGCACCACACCGGTAATAAGGATCGTCCAGACACACATCCACACAAAAGGCTGAAAGCGTTTTACCAGATGAAGCACAAAAGGGTCGAGTTCCTTCTGCTCAACCTTCGCCACGGGGAATGTTACGACCGCCTGATACAAAAGTCCGCCGAACCAGACAACCACTGAAAAAAGATGCAGACTGACCGTGGTCCATAAGAGAAAATCCATTCAAACCACGTAACGACTTGTGAAACGGCGTGAAACTTGATGAGAAAAGATACAGGTTTTGATGGAGGGTTGCAATCAAATTAGAAGAAACACGCTGGTTTACGAACCGCTTGCTTTGTCCGCCTGATGTTTTACGACCTTCGCCTCTGCCATGAAAATCACTTGTTCGGCAATATTTGTAGTCAGATCAGCAACGCGTTCAAGATTCCGGCTGATGCGAATCAGTTCAAGAGCGTTCTCAATAGAACCAGGATCTTTGCGCATGAGCGCCACAAGATCGTCCACGATTTTCTTATTCAGGTTATCGATCGTGTCATCGTTTTGTAGAACAAGCCGCGCCTTTGCGGAATCACGGTGAATAAACGCGTCGATGGCATCGCGTAACATTTGCTTTGTGGTCTCTGCCATCGCGGGAATATCTATGAGCGGTTTGACATCCGGAGAATCGGCAAGCCGGAACGCTGATTGTGCAATGTTGACGGCGTGGTCGCCCACCCGCTCAAGATCGTTGTTGATTTTCGATGCCGCCAGGATGAACCGCAAATCGATTGCAACCGGTTGTTGAAGCGCAAGGATATCTACGACATGGTTATCAATTATAATTTCGTAGGCGTCGATCTGCTTGTCAAATACAACGACATCATTGGCAATGTCTTTTCGTTTTTCCAGCAGGGATTTGATTGCCCGCGCAATTGCTTCTTCGGCAAGGCTTGCGATTTTGATGAGGTTGGATTTCAACCCATCGAGTTCGTATTCAAAATGTCTGTGCATTTTTTCTTTCATCACATTTCCTTTCCTAACCGAATCGTCCGGTGATATATTCTTCCGTTTGAACTTTCGACGGCGTTGTAAAAATCTTTTTGGTTGCGTCATATTCTATCACTTCACCCATATAGAAAAAGGCTGTAAAGTCGCTGACGCGGGCTGCCTGTTGCATGTTGTGGGTAACGATCACGATAGTATATTTTTCCTTCAACTCATGAATCAGCTCTTCGATTTTTGCTGTTGCTATCGGATCGAGAGCACTTGCGGGCTCATCCATCAGCACGACTTCCGGGTCGACAGCAAGTGTGCGTGCAATACAGAGACGCTGCTGCTGGCCGCCTGAAATGCTCATGCCGGACTTTCCCAGCGAATCCTTTACCTCATCCCACAACGCTGCACGCCGCAAACTCTGCTCGACAATCTCGTCGATTTCTTTCCGGTTGCGGATGCCATTCAGCTTCAGGCCGATGGCAACATTTTCTGCAATGGACATCGTCGGAAACGGATTTGCTTTCTGAAACACCATACCAACCCTTCGACGCAACGCGACCGCGTCGATTTTCTTTATCTCCTCACCATCAAGAAAAATATTGCCTTTCATCGTGCCGCCGGCAATTTCGTGCATACGGTTCAGGCAGCGCAGAAATGTGGACTTGCCGCAGCCGGACGGGCCGATAATTGCCAGCACTTTATTCTGCGGGATGTCGAGGCATACATCGTGGAGGGCCTGGGTCTTCCCGAAGAACGCATCGACATTCTTTGCGCTCATTTTAGGCTGCATCGCCACCATGCGTTATTATCCATATGATTTTCCGGAATGAAAAATAAATTCAACTACTTGTATGCCGGCTGCGCGTGACAATCCGAAAGACGAGACTCAACACAAACACAAGAGCAATAAGAACAAATGCGGCAGCCCATGCCTGTCTGTTCCAATCTTCGAACGGCGCTTTTGCATAATCAAAAATAAAAACTGTCAGCGAGGCAATCGGTTCGTTCACTGATGTGGACCAGAATCGATTCCCCAATGC
>JBKJJX010000160.1:0-7522 GCA_046597825.1 Bacteroidota bacterium
ATATTATTTCAGATGGATTCGGAACGGCCGGGCCGTTGAGCGTGAACGACCGCCAGATGAGGCCGGACGCATTTGCTCTCGAGCAGAACTATCCCAATCCTTTCAATCCTGTAACAACAATCAACTACTCGCTGAAAGAGTCTGCCCAAACCTCGCTGAAAGTGTTTGACGTACTCGGCCGGGAAGTCGCCACGCTTGTAAATAACTTCACAGAAGCAGGCAATCATCAGGTAACACTGAACGCAAGTAATTTTTCAAGCGGAACATATTTCTACAAGCTGCAGTCAGGCAACAATGTTGCTGTTAAGAAACTGATGTTGATGAAGTAAGATTATCCGCACGGGGCGAAACCAATCCCGCCCCGTGCTTTGCAGTTCATTCCGTTCGTTCCTTCCAACATATCGGCTGATTTAGGAGGACTTCCCCATGCGTTCTTTCTATTTTTCTTCTTCCGCTTACTTTGCTGTACTCTATCATTTCGTTCAGTCAGGTTACATTCGCCGCCGTGAAGTTGCTGTGCAGGTGAATGAAACACAGTCTTCCGGCTTGTACGAAATCCAATGGAATGCCGACTTTCGGGCAGCATGGAGAATGGTTCATCCGCGGTGTATTTCTATAAACTCTCAGCCGGATCGCAGGTGCAAATACGAAAGATGATACTCTTAAAGTAACTTCGGAGTCAGCGAAGAGTAGATTATAAAATCACAACAGTCGTTTGACCAGGAAATATCTTGCTCGTGTCAAAGGCTTGATTCCCGATCAAGTCTTTGTTTTTTGTGTAAGTATGTAACCATATGAAAGTGCTGATGAAGATTTTCAAATACCGAAACGCCCTAATCGTTGCCGCTATCTTTATTTCTATTCTTGAGGGAAGTATATCTGTTGCGTTCGCGCAGCGCCATTGGAGAGAGATCGCACACCCAACCACAAAGGACTTGCTCAAACTTTCTTTCGTGAACAATGAGATGGGTTGGGCAGCTGGGCGCGATGGAGTGATCGTAAAGACCACCGATGCAGGCATTACCTGGCAGCAACAGAATTCCGGTATCACGACCGACATCAATAATATTTTTATGGTGAACCCGCGCATCGGTTGGATCATCACGTGGATTTATTATCGGGATACTGCAACATACTACGGCTCCCGGATTCTTAAGACGACGAATGGCGGCTCCTCCTGGCAGGATCAGAATTTTCTTCTACAAGGAAAATATTTCTACGCAATTACTTTTCTTGATTCACTTCATGGATGGATTGGCGGAACTGAGGGCGCTCTGTATCGGACAACAAACGGCGGCGACACCTGGCTGCCATGCAACGTGCGGCCGTCCAACTACTCATCGTTCCCAATTCGCAAACTCAAATTCTTCAGTTCAACATTGGGTTTCGGAATGGGGGGGCATGTTGATCTTGCGGGAGTTGCATGGAAGTCAATCGATGGGGGCCTCAGCTGGGATGCAGAAAGTGTAAGTCCCGAACCAGTATACGGAATGCACTATGTGGACTCTCTCAACATCATCGGGATCTCGGGCGATTTTAAATTCGGAGCAAGTATGATACGCACGAGCAACGCGGGGGTAAGTTGGAATTACAGTCCGCTTGACTTGTTCGGGCTGCCGCGGACTATGGAGTTTCGCACAAGAAGCGAAGGCTGGGTTGGGCTGGGGAACTTCTTCATCATAACGCACGATACGGCGCACACATGGAGTATTGCCGAGACAACAGCAGCCAGAAATGTGTTCGATTTTGACTTTACGGATTCCACAAGCGGCTATGCTGTCACAGATTCCGGCTTTGTATTGAAATACAGCACAGTGCTATCATCAGTAGCGAAAGGCACTGCAATGCACTCTGAACGGGCAAATTTGTTTCAAAACTACCCTAATCCTTTCAACCCGTCAACAATCATACGCTATTCGGTTGAGCCTTTGAAGTCCGGCAGAGTGGAAATACTTCACCTCAAAGTGTTTGACCTGACGGGCAAAGAAATTGCTGATCTTGTCAACAGCCCGACCCCCCCGGGTGAGTACAGTGTCACATGGAAACCGGGAAAGATCTCATCGGGAATATATTTCTACCGGCTGACCTACGGTTCTTTTGTGGGGTTAAAAAAAATGATTTTTGTCAAATAAACTGATTGACATTATAGATTGGAATTCGCATTTTGTGGTTGACTCCTATTTCTATTGATCCACAAATTATCTTCTCTCTCGTTAGCTTGGGTCATTCCTATTTATTATTTATTCCCTAGAATCTAAATCGGCATAAAAACATTTCTCTCTCGCGCAAACCTTATAGGAAAAATGTTTTTATGCCGCTCCACAAGAGTAATCCACAAAATATCCATTAATCAATTCACTCACACACCAACCTAAGGGAGGCTTCATGTCTCGTAAGTCTTTACTACTGTGGGGCATTGTCATCGGCATTTTTGCATGGCAAGCGTCACTCGCACAAGACAACTCTGCAATATGGAACCAGGCAAAGCGCTGGAAACTTGGTATTGATCCTCTGCCGCCGACCTTCTCCCAACCAAGTTCGGGAGCGGTAACGGCGACGATGAATCCGCTGAGTCCGCCGAACACGCCTGATGTTCAGGTATTCAACCCATCGAATTTCTGGCAAAGCGAAAATTCCATCGGCGTGAATTTCACGAATGCAAATCAACTGATGGTTTCGACGAATGGACAAATTCCCGGATCCAATCCTGTTGTTCAGCAGCCCTGGGCATTCAGTACGGATGGTGGAGCAACGTGGCCCGCTTCGCTGCAAAGCGAAAGCATTCCGCCCGGCATCGTCGATTGCTTCGGCGATCCGGTGGCGTTTTTTGACAGAAGCGGCCGTGCATTCTATTCTACACTCGGCTCGCCAGGTGGAATTTATTTTGTGAGCACGACAAATTTCGGCGCAACATGGAGCGCCCGTGCCAACGCCGACAATCTTAGCAGCACGAACGATGACAAGCAACATGCTGCAGCAGATTATTCAAATACATTTCCTAACAACGTATACACGGCATGGACAGATTTTGGGGTAACACCAAACATCGTTCAGTTTGCCCGTTCAACAAATTCCGGAACAAGCTGGCTTCCCCGCATTGGTCTCGGAATTGGCGCGAACCGAGGTCAGGGTACGCACGTCGCTATTGGACCAAACGGCGAAGTGTATGTTGTCTGGGCTCATTATACATCGGGTACTGCCGAAGTTGGAATCGGCATGGCAAAGTCAACTGATGGCGGAGCAACATTCAACACGCCCGCGATTGCTTTCCCTATTAACGGAAGCCGAATTTCAAACGGTGCTGTCGCCGCGCTCAACGGCACGCGTACTTCAAGCTTCCCCTACTCGGATGTTGACCGCTCAAATGGTCCACGACGTGGCTGGGTATATGTTGTAGCACCTGAATTGGATGTTGCCCTGACAGGACAATCAGATATTTATATCCACAGGTCAACAGATGGCGGCGCGACATGGAGCAGCGCTATTAAAGTAAACGGACCGGATGTCTCGGCAGGCAAATGGCAATTCCAGTCCTCAATTGCAGTTGACCCGACAACAGGTGGTATCTCAGTCGCGTATTTCAGCATGGATTCCACCGGTTCAAACTTCATGGCGAATCGCTATGTCGCTTACTCGGTGGACGGCGGCACCACATGGGATAATTTTGTTGTCAGCGACGTGCGTGCTCTCTGGGCAGTGCAGGGAACGCCGAACACGAATACAACATACAACGGCGATTATTCTGAAATAGCTGCAGCGAACGGCAAAGCATGGCCGGTCTGGCAGGATCGCCGCCTTGGGGCCGCAGGATCAAACAACAGAGCATTCGTTCAAAAAATTATTTACTCGGAAAACTTTGGCTGGGTTCGGGGTACTGTTACGAGTCTTGGAACATCGACTGCGGTTTCAGGCGCAGCGATTGATTTCGTTCAGCCTGTGCTTCAACAATCAGGGACGACGAGCGGCACCGGAGCGTATTTTGCAGGCGCGAAAGTTGACACACCGGCGACAACTGCAAATCTTACATTGCGTGCAAAAAAGTTCGGCTTCGTTGATACCACGATTGCTGTAACGCTTACGCGCAATGATACACTGACCCGTAACTTCCAGATGCGACCCGCACCCGGTGGGACGTTGAGTGTTTTCTCACATACAGCGACAGCCAATTTGCGGTCGTACGTTGAAGTGAAGTTCGGTACTCAAGTGGTTATCAGCGATTCAACAAATGGAACGACCGGTATTCTTACCGCCCCGCTTCCCATCGGAACGTACAGCGTTCGCGTTGATGCGCCGCCACCATACCTGACGAAAAATTTCGCTACGGTCGTTATTACGAACGGCGCAACAACAAACGTTGATGCGCTTACTTCCTCTGTTCTGACATTCAATCCTACAACAGCCCGCGATACGTTGCCAGTAGGAAGTTCACGAACAAAAACTGTGGTCATGACAAACACCTCACCCGACACAGTTCGATTCAGAATAACGGATGACAATGCGTTAGCACGGCTGAACCGCATGGTTGATCTTAGCCTGCCTTCCGTGAAGCGCAGCATGGAAATTCAGAACAGCCCAGTCGTCGGAAAAGGACAGCCGGAACTTACCTCCGGCGAGCCTGTTTCAGTTGATGGCCGCGGCGGCCCGGATGCGTTTGGTTATTCATGGATCGATTCTGACGAGCCACCCGGACCAGGTGTACCGACGTTTAACTGGTTCGACATTTCATCTATCGGAACCCAGATTACGGCAGTAACAGGGGGCACGCTGGACGACGGCTATGCGACAATCCCGATGCCGTTCGCATTTCCGCTCTATGGCACAACCTACACGTCGATCAACGTCGGAACAAACGGGTTTGTCAATTTCGGCACCGGCTCAACTTCATTGTCGAACGGAGCAATACCTTCGGCGGCAGCTCCCAACAATGCACTCTATGCATTCTGGGATGATCTCGATCTCCGAACAAGCGGCAAAATGCTTTACTATAACGATGTCGCGAACGGACGCTTTGTCATCCAGTACGATAAAGCGCCACGTTTTGGATCGACAGCAGTCGACACGCTTACGTTCCAGTTGCTTCTGAAGCCAAACGGCGAGGTGACGTATCAGTTCCTCCGCGTGGTTGGTACAGTTCTTAACTCAGGAACAATAGGAGTCGAAAACGCAACAGGTACGGTAGCTCTGCAGGTTGTGAACAATGCAACCTACGTCCACAACAACCTTGCAATCCGCATCTTCTTGCCTGATGCACCATGGTTGAGCGAGAGCCCCACTCTTGGCGCGATTCCGCCGACGAGCACCCAGAACATGCTCGTCACGTTCGACGCGACAGGGCTTACACCGGGAACAACCTACAATGCCAATATCTTTGTCGATGCAACGCATCCGGACCTGACGTCACCGTTCCAGATTCCTGCAAGCTTACGAGTAGCGGCTGCGGACTCTGCGGTTATGTCGTTGCGGAAAACTGCTGTGACGTTTGGCGCCACGCAGGTCAACACAACCCGACGCGATACCAACTGGGCACGAAACGTCGGTTCGTTGCCGTTGAACATTTCTTCGATCACCTCCAACAGTGCACGAATGGTTGTTACACCGTCGAGCGGAACTGTTGCAGCGGGTGATTCACTCCGCATTGTGGTTGCGTATACACCAACAACGGTGGGTACGGACACAGGCCGGGTTATTATCTTAAGTAACTCTCAAGGCACTCCGCGGCGAGATGTCACTATGACCGGTACCGGAACCGGTGCACCGTCGATTACAGTGAGCACGACTACTATTGCAGATACACTGCAAATCGGTCAATCTCATTCAAAGACGTTTACGATAACCAATTCAACTCCGGCTCCAACAACTCCGCTGTATGTCGCGTTAACGGATAGCGCCACGTGGCTTACAGAAAGCCCGGTTGCCGATACACTCGCCGGAGGCCAGACAAAGACCTTCACGGAAAATTTCAACGCAACAGGTCTTGCTGTTGGTACATACACGACGAACATCCGCATTACCAGCAACGATCCTGCAAATCCATTAAAGATTGTTGCCGCAACATTGCGGGTGACCGGCGGGCCGGTTATCACCACGCGTCCTGATTCCCTCTCGAAAACACTTGCTTTGGGAACAACCGGCGTGGATTCATTCTATATAAAGAATACAGGTCTCTCTGCACTGACATGGTCGCTGTCAGAAGTTCCGGGTTCATCTCCGGATATCAGCAAGATGGAACTCAAATATCATCCTGCACAGCCTGCATTACCAAAAGGCCAGGATTATCCGCAGAGCGATAGTCCGCAGGACTCAAGCGGCGGACCGGATGCATTTGGCTATCGTTGGATTGACAGCAGATCATCAGGTGGCCCGACCTATAGCTGGGTTGACATTAGTGCGACAGGTACTGCACTCGATTCAAGCAGCGCATGGGTTCCGACAGGTACGTTCGCTCCTTCGGATGAAGGGTATTTTCCTGTTCGCCTGCCATTCTCGTTCAGCTACTATGGCGTGGCAAAAGACACAGTGTTTATCGGAACAAACGGAACGGTCTCATTCCAACGTCCGACGGCTGATGCATTCAGCAATGCACAATTCCCGACCGCCGGCGGACCGCTGGATAATTTCATTGGTCCATGGTGGGATGATCAGGAAGTTGTCGGAACAGCTCGCGTATTTTATGGAACGAGCGGCGGTAGCTTTGTTATTACATACCGCGACCTCCGCCTCTATTCCGGAACGCATAACGGCGCTCCTAATTATACCTTCCAGGTAATACTGAGCCCTGCCGGCGATATCAAGCTGCAGTATCAGGCTATGAGCATTTCCGGTGGAACACTCGTTTCATCGTCTATCGGACAAGAGAACGCGACCGGTACGGTTGGGCTCGGTATCTTGTTTAATACAACTCCGGCAGGCTTCATGCAAAACCAGCTCGCCATTCTTATCTCCCGTGGTGTTTCCTGGGTTGATGAGACTCCCACAAGCGGTTCAGTGAATCCGGGAGATAGCGCAAAGGTACGGCTCGACTTCAATACAGTCGGTCTTACCGGCGGCACGACCTACCGTGGAATTCTCTCGATTACAAGCAACGACTTTGCTCGTAATCCGAAAGACTTCCCGGTTCGCTTGACGGTAACCGGTGGTTCACCAACTCTAACAGTTACAGCACCGAACGGCGGCCAGAATTGGGCAGTCGGTTCAGTCCAGCAAATTACCTGGACTCAGAACCAGGTTGACTCGGTGAGGATTGAATACTCCACGACCGGACGAACAGGAACATATATTCTGATTTCAGCAGGCGTACCAGCTCGTCCATCAACATGGATACATCCAAAAGGTTTGGTGCGTCCAATTGAAGGCAGCATGTTTGACAGCGATGCAGGAACATACAATTGGACCGTTCCGAACACGCCGTCAACAAATTGCTTTGTGCGTGTCATGCGCAAGTCAACCGGAACACCGGGTGACACGAGCGATGCAGCATTTACAATTTCGGCGGCAGTTCCGACGGGCGATACAAGCTGGGTTG
>JBKJJX010000014.1:0-3812 GCA_046597825.1 Bacteroidota bacterium
ATCGCGCCCTCGCGCTTCAACAAATGAAGAGTGTTCTCGGTGAACACTTCAGGTAGAAAATGGTCAATGTCTCAGTTTCAAATCAAGCTTAGTTCTCCCAACCCATGTCATGCTGAAGTTCTCTTTTTCAGCATCCATTCAAGTTTGGTCTTGGTTCGGATTCCGAATAAGAACATTTCGGAATGACGTGTGCTTCCAAACTGAGACACTACTAGAAATCCGGTTGAAAAGCCTACCGCAGAGAACACTGAGAAAGCAGAGACCACGAATTGAAGAGGCAACAAACCAATATCTCAAGAAATTTTCTCTGGGTTCTCTGCAACCTCCGGGTACTCCGTGGTAAGCTTTGCGTTATGGAGTTTCCGACCCGACTTCTAGAAAATGGGACGGCTTGAACTTCCACGCTTTGTATAGTATCTTAGCAGAGGAACATTTTATTCATATTCTATTCTGATAAAAGTGCTAGGCATTCAAACAAACAAAATCAAGCCTACGTGGCGCTACGAAGCGGCCGGTGTTATCTGGCGGCTCGTTCCGGGTTCGTCGGGGAAACTCATTGGCGAATGCCGGAACCTGGATAAGAAAGAGGCGTCGTTCTTTTGCGTGAATCGGAATACCGGCGAAGTGTTGTGGGAGGAAGCGACATTTGGTGAGCAATGGTGGATTGATATTGAAGCGGTTCATGAGGATACGTTGCTGCTTCACAAATTTGCAACTCCCGAACTTCCCGAACATCAATCCATAGTCGCCGTTGATGTGTTGACCGGAACGAAACTCTGGCAGAACGACGAGGTGAAACTCGAAGCGGTAACAGAAAAAGCGCTGTATGCTTCGCGCTGGACGGAGCGCGGCGACCGGCTGATTCTCGGCCTTGATTATCGCACCGGCGCCATTCTGGAGAATCTCGATGACATGAAAAAGGATCTTGCGCTTACCGATTTCCACTCCCCGGATGTGCAGGATCCGGAGATGCCTGAGCCTGTTTTCGATCTCACGACATTCAACTCCCCGGCCAATATTTCCATTCGCGAGCATTGCAATCCCGAATTACTCGTTGGTCAGGCCGAATGTATTGAGCGTCCCCGCCATCTCATTTTCAGTTATTACGAATCCGTTTCTCCATCTAAAGAACGCATGAACAATATTCTTAAAATCCTCGATCGGCACAGCAATTCAATCATCTTCAGTGAAACAATCTGTTGTAATTCTTCGGCGGTTGTACCCGAGAATTTTTTCGTGCAGGATGGAATGCTCTTCTTCGTCCGCGAACGGACTGAACTGATTGCTATAGGGCTGGATTAATGCGACGACGAGCGACGCCCGCGCAACTCACTGCAAACATTTCTCCTTCTTTATCGCCTCCAAGGCATTACAAGCGGATCAACATCAAGCAGGTCGATGCGTTCACCGATATTCCGCTCATGGGAAATCCTGCCGGAGTTGTGTTGAATGCGCAAGGACTGACCGACGGGCAGATGCTGGCAATCGCCCGCGAAATGGCTGTTTCAGAAACTGCATTTGTTCTTCCTGCAGCCCATCCCGGCGCCGATATGCGCATACGGACCTTCTCCTCTGAAGCGGAAGTTCAGCCGTCCGGTCACGCCGTCGTTGCAAGTTTTCATGTGATGGCGATTGATGGGTTGTACAATATGAGCAACCCGGGCCCGTATGAATTCAATCTCGAGATGCGCGCCGGGCTGACACCCGTTCGTGTGGAAAAGGGCATCACGCGCCTTGAGGTATTTTTTGGTTTACCGCTTCCTGGGTTTAATCGCGCAGGACAGTTTAAGCTGGATGTCATGCGCATTATGAACATCACGCTTGAAGAATTTGATGCACGGTTGCCGATGGTGATGACGAACTATTTGTTTGTTCCTGTCCGCCGGCTGCACACCATCTTTGCCATTAAACCGAATTTTTTCGCGCTCGCTCAACTCCTAACCAACAAAAAGATTGACGGTGTGTGTGTGTTTACCACCGAGACCATCGAGCGCAAGTCCGCTGTACATTCACGATTCTTTGCTCCCGCAATGGGAGTCAATGAGGATCCTGTGACGGGTTCAATCAATGGTCCACTGGGCGTGTATCTGTTCGAGCAGGGAATGCTCGAAGGCAAAGCGATTGATGACATGATTACAATTACGGGCGAACAAGGCGACGTCATCGGTCGCAAAGGGAGAGTCACCATTCACGTCAACATTCGTGGCACTGTTGTGAAAAGCCTGATGGTCGGCGGCCAGGCGATTACAACGTTAGATGGTGAGATGATCATCCCGTGAGCGTGTTGTGCTTGTCTGACGTTCGTTTTATATTCATACCGAAATATCTCCGTTGGCAATCCATCACTCTGGAATTACATGAATTCTCTCATCTTTGCTCTTGTATTGATAGGCGCGCTTGGATTCTTCGCCTATAATGTGAAGCGCTTGATCTCCTATCTTCAAGTCGGGAAATCCGAAAACCGTTTCGATCAAATTCCCAAACGTCTCGGGAAAGTCCTGGTCATCGCGCTCGGACAATCCAAGATCATGCGCGAGCCGTTTGCCGGACTTCTGCACGTCATGATATTTTGGGGATTCATTGTCCTGCTCACGGCAGTGAAGGAATCGATCTTCGAAGGCTTGATTCCCGGAGCGTCGTTTTCGTTTCTCGGTCCGCTGTATTCGCCGCTTATCTGGCTGCAGGATTTTTTCGGAGCGTGCGTTGTTCTCGCGGTTGTTGTTTCGTTGTACCGTCGTTTGTTCGCTCCGCCGAAACGATTGCAGGTTTCGGGCCACTCAAAATGGGATGCTATCTTCGTGCTTGCAATGATTCTCATTGTGATGATCACGATGTTCGGCCAGAACGCAGCCAAAGTGTACACGCATCCGGAAATACCTCACCAAGCCCGGTTTGTCTCAATGATGTTTGTCGGGATGTTCAACGCGGATTCCGCACAGGCGTGGTATTATTTCTTCTTTTGGGGACATATGATTACCGTCCTCGCATTTCTTAACTATCTGCCGTACTCAAAACATCTGCACGTCATCTCATCCATCTTCAATGTGTATTTGTCCAATCTTGGACCGAAGGGCGCTCCGAAACCGATCAATCTTGCCGATGAAACTCTGACGAAATACGGCGCCACCGATGTCGACGACCTGACGTGGAAACAATTGCTGAATGGCTATACATGTACGGAGTGCGGAAGATGTACCGCCGTTTGTCCCGCAAATATAACCGGCAAACTTCTCAATCCGAAAAAAATTATTGTTGACGTACGGGCACGGACACTAGAGAAAGCCCCTGTGATGGTCGCGGGCCAACAATCTGATGGCGCAGGCGGAGAAGAAGCAAAGCAAAAAATTCTTGGACATCAGTTGCTGGATAATTTTATTACCGAACAGGAACTCTGGGCTTGCACAACATGCATGGCGTGCGTTCAGGAGTGTCCCGTCATGATCGAGCATCTCGATACGATTGTCGATTTGCGGCGGGGACTTGTATTGAACGAATCAAGATTTCCTGCGGAGCTGACTGCAACGTTCAACAACCTTGAACGCAATTACACGCCGTGGGCGTTTAGCCACTCGACGCGTGCCGATTGGGCCGGGGGACTGGACATTCCGCTGATGGCGAATACCCCCGATGCAGAAGTCTTGTTCTGGGTCGGATGCGCCGGGGCATACGATTCCCGTTACAAAAAAGTAACGCAAAGTTTTGCAAAGCTTATGCAGATTGCCGGCATCAAGTTTGCAATTCTTGGTACGGAAGAAAAGTGCAACGGCGATGCTGCGCGACGGATGGGGAACGAGTATCTCGCTCAGACTCTC
>JBKJJX010000067.1:0-4935 GCA_046597825.1 Bacteroidota bacterium
ACCGGCCTCACACTCCCGAAGTTGACTTCAAAGCCAACCAACGCAAACGGCAGCTATACCTTGGGAACAGTTGCAGCAACCTCAGTACCGATCACAGGTGTGGGTATTGAAAAAGGAGATGACAATTCAGCCAAGATCAACATGACCATGACAGTTCTGGCGGACAGCACGTACATAACAATCACTAACTAGCATTTGATATCGCGGGCTTTCATGTAGGAAAGCCCGCTTGCTTTTTATTATCGGAAAACATTATGGGCCAGCAACAGCTTCTTCTGATCATCCTCGGTGTTATAATCGTCGGTATCGCCGTCGCTGTTGGCATTACAATGTTTCAGGATAGTTCCGGTTCCTCAAATCGTGATGCTGTTGCGAGTGATCTGATGAATCTTGCATCGCGTGCACAGCAATATTATCGCAAGCCATCGTCGATGGGTGGCGGAGGAAATACATTCAATGGACTTACGTTGGCGGCTCTGACTGCGAAGCCGGCCAATTCCAATGGAGTCTATTCATTGTCTACCGGAGGCAGTGCCACGTCAGTCGTCATTACGGGCACGGGAATGGAAAAAGGAAACAATGCGACGTCGGCAATTTTAATGTCGGTGACCGTCTTCGCAGATAGCACGTTCGTTACCGAGACCAACTGATATGCATGCGGTAGACGGCTTAAGCGGCCAGCCACCATGTTCATATGGGTTGCACAACATGAAGAGAAAAGAGTTCAGTGTTCAGCTGCGGTGGGAAAAGGTTAAGAGAAAAGGAAATCAAAAATGGGCTCGCAGCAATTACTTCTTATCGTCGTCGGCGTGGTACTCATCGGGATTATGATTGCGGTGGGAATGGAAATGTTCAGAGACCAGGCTTCCGCAACCAGCCGCGACACAATCTCCAACGATCTCGTGCATTATGCAGCTCAGGCGCAAAAATACTATCGCCGGCCTGCTGCTATGGGTGGCGGACAAAATTCATTTAATGGATTGACGCTCTTGCATATTACAAAATTAGCGTCCAATGCAAACGCATCATATGTGCTCACTCCCGATCCGGCAACGTCGAGCAATGCATTTGTTACTGTAACAGGAACGGGATTCAATACGGGGAACGACGGAGCCACAGCCGTCAAGATGTCAATCACGGCGTGGCCTGATAGTGTTTACGTGCAAACGTTGAATTGAAATCGATGTGCGATCGGATAACGAATCGCAGGCAACAGCAACTCCTCCTGTTGTTCCACTCGTGTTTTGCTAGGTGGGGGACTTAGTAAGACTTTTGGTGGACAACGGAGGAGATTGCTCTTTACGTGGATGATGAGAACACTTACTTAACGGATTATGAATGCCAGAATTCAGAATAGAAGGAATCGCTGCAGACGGTAAACCTCTCCAGGGTGTGCTTGAAGCCGAGTCACTCAAATCGGCGAAAACCAAAGCCGGCCAGATGGCGCTTCAGCGAAAGTTCAAGTTGCTGAATGTTGTACCTCGTGCTACATGGGTGTATAGAGTCCAACGCGGCACCGAAAAGGCGTTAACGGGGGAGCAAAAAGCGTTTACAAAAGGTGAGGTTGAAGAAGCGCTGCAGAAGATGGGCTACCGCGTAATTCGCGTACAGAAGAAGCTCATCAATTATAAAATGAAACCGCCTTCCACGGAAATTGTCACATTCGTCCGCGTGAGTGCGGACCTGATCCGACAGAAGTTGCCGTTTAACGAAATAATGCAGCTGCTGGCAAATGACATTCAGAACAAAACATTGCGCGAAGCAATCAAGGACATTAACACCGAACTGAAGCAAGGCAAGGACAGTGAACGCGCATTCGTAAAACATGAATCTGTTTTTGGACGCTTCACTGCGCATATGCTGGGTCTCGCCTCGAAGAGTGGAAACATGGCGGAGATTTATGAAAGCACGGCAAAGTTCCTTGAACGGCAGGCGGAATTCAAAAAGAATTTGAAAAGCGCCCTTATCATGCCAATGGTTACACTTGTCGTGCTGTTCGGTGCCGTTGTTTATTACGTAGGGTATATCTTCCCGGCGACGGCAGGACTATTCAGGAAATTCGGTATCGACCTGCCGCCGATGACCAAGGCTACGCTTGCGCTCAGCGATTTTCTCGTTGCGAATATCGGTCTCATTACAATCGGGACAATTATTCCTCTGGTTGTTGCCGCGAAGTTCTTTACAACAACGAAAGGCCGTTTTCTTCTTGATAAGTATATCTGGAAAGTCCCGATCATCGGATCGCTCATGCACAAAAGCAGCATTGAAATTTTCTGCCGCGTGTTTTATGCGCTCTATAGCGGCGCCGGAGAGAACATCGAAGTTATACGGATGGCGGCGGAAGCGTGCGGGAACAAGTATATGGAACATCAGATCAAAACCGTTGCCCTGCCCATGATGACACAGAAAGGTGCGGGTATCATGGAGGCATTTGAAGCAAGCGGTGTGTTTACGAAAACTTCGCTTTCACGGTTCCATTCAGGCGCCGAGACCGGAACGGTGAAGAACACCGCCTTGCAGCTTGCGGAATATTATGATAAAGAAACGTCATACAAGATGCGCAATGCCATCGACTATATTCAAGTCATGATTTCAATGGTCATCATGGTGGTGTTGACAGGCTTAACAATTGTATCATCAGAAACTGCAACTATACGTCCGAAGAATCCGGCGATGGGTGCCGTTATTGAACATTCGGGTGGGAGTGCCATTACTTAAGAAGTATCTCTCATACCCCCAAAGAGAAAACGAATGGCAGCAACTGTAGATATTACTGACAAGATTGGCTTCACACTCCTCAAGAAAGGGATTATTGACTATGAGGTTTTAGAAAAAGCTCTCAAAGTCAAAGAAGCTGAAGCAAAAAAGAACCGCAGAAATCTCGGACAGATTCTTGTTTATGATTTCAATGCGGACCACGATACTGTTTTCAAAGAAGTTGCCTCGCTGTATGCATTCCGTGAACTGAACCTCGACGATGAAGTAATCGACAAACCGCGGCTGGAGTTCATCAAAAAATTGATTGATGGGCTTCCTGATGGTGCGCGTTCCATGTTGGTGGAAGCAAAGATGCTTCCGCTTAAGTACGATGAACGTCAGGCCGACAAGCTGATGATTATCGCTGCCGATCCTACCGATCGCCGCATACCGCTTATCGCACGAAATTTCAATGCGAAGAAATATGAAGTCGCCTATTGCCGGCTTTCATCGGTACAAAAACTCCTCGAACAAATTATTCCCGTTGAAAATGAATTCCTGCGTATTCTCGAGTCTACGTCGAACGCCAGCATAGACGTACAGGAGGATGAAAGCGGTTTCGACGAGGATACTCTGGAAGCAGAAATCAGCAAGAGCGCATTGGTGAACCTTGTTGAAGGCTGCCTGGTTGAGGCTGTGCGTCAGGATGTAAGCGACATTCATATTGTCCCGCGTGAGGGCGACCGGACGGAGTTCTGGTTCCGCCTGGATGGGAATCTGAAGTTGTGGCACGCACAGGAAAAAACGCTCCCCGAAGCTATTGCCGCAGTTGTGAAGGATCGGTCGAAAAATGTCGACCGCTTTGAGCGTGAAATGTCGCAGGATGGTTTTATTCAGCGTCTCATCGACGATCATCTCATCAGATTCCGCGTATCCATCATGCCGATGGTGGGAACGGAATTCAAACATAAATACGAAAGTATCGTCATCCGTGTGCTGGATGACCGCAAAGTTATCACGGATCTGAACAAGCTCGGATTGCAAGGTCCGACGATGGAGATGTTCAAGAAGGCAATTGCCAAGCCGCAGGGAATTGTCATCCTCACCGGCCCGACGGGAAGCGGAAAAAGCACGACACTGGTTGCCGCGCTCCACGCCGTCATCGACCCGACGGTCAACGTGCTGACTGTGGAAGAACCGGTAGAATATATTATCCGTGGCTCGCGCCAGTTGAAAATCGGCCCGAAAATGAATTTCGAAAATGCAATCCGCGGAATCCTTCGCCATGACCCGGACATCGTGCTCGTTGGTGAGATGCGCGATAAGATGACTGCTGAGATTGCTATCAAGCTCGCCAATACAGGACATCTGACCTTTTCAACGCTTCACACGAATGATGCACCGAGCGCTGTTTCCCGCTTGTACAAGATGGGGATCGAACCATTCCTGATCGCGTACGCCATCAATGTCATCGTGGCGCAGCGCTTGGTGCGAACGCTGTGCAAGTTTTGCAAGCGGGCTATAACACCAGATGATCTTGACAGGGAAATTTATCTGAAGTTCGGTTTCACGGAAGAGGACCTGGACAAGAATGTGATTTACGAAGCTGTCGGATGCGATCGCTGTAACGGAGGGTACAAGGGACGAGCAGCTATCCATGAGGCGCTGTATTTCACCAAAGCGATTCGCAATCTGATTGTAAAATCCGGAAAAGAAGTGGATGAAGAAGCTGTTCGACAACAAGCTCTAACAGAGGGAATGTGGTCGTTACGCCGTTCCGGTATCGAGCGAATAAAGGCTGGCGGGTGTACGCTGGATGAAATTGCGGCTGTTACAACGGATGATTGATAGGATCGGACGACAAAATGATTGAGACTTCAGTACAAGTATTGCGTGAGCTCGCTGCCCATCTTCCGGGCACTGCGCCGGGCGTGGAACGACAGATGCTTATCGGTGATATGGTGGCAAAAGCCTCACCCGCCGAACGCACAGCGTTGCGTGCGCTGATCGATTCAATGCTGTTGAGGATGCAGGATATCCATGCATCCGACATTGACCTAGGTGGCTACGGTGTTGCCGGACAGATTTGGTACCGCGTCTATGGCGATAAAAAAGCAGACAAGGAACTGCCCACATTCACGAACGATGAAATGAGCCTGCTCATTCAAAGTATTCTGGTTGAGAGACAGCGCCTGTTTCTGTATGAAAACCGGAACCTTGATTTCTCATACACCGTGA
>JBKJJX010000253.1:0-5978 GCA_046597825.1 Bacteroidota bacterium
GCTGAATGCAGAATCAGGAAAGAAATTGTCCTACCAGGGAAAGCAATACACCGAGCAGGAATTAGCGGGAGCGTTCGGGGTCACCGGTTATCCGACGACGTTGTTTCTGAAACCGAATGGAGAAGCGATTACGGTATATCCGGGGTTTGCCGATGCTGAAAACTTCCGGCTCATTCTCAGCTACATTGCAGAAGACCATTATCTCACCGAAAAGTTCGACGAGTATACCGCCGCCGTGAAGTAATCTTCACTTCGCAATCACGTTCTGACGTTTCTTCCATCCTTCTCTGTACTTCATCACTGCCGCAACAATCGCATCCGGATCGATCATCTGGATGCATTCCAGATTGTAGGGACACTCACGTTTCCAGCACGGCGAGCAGAAAAGTCCGTGGGGGATAAATTTCTCTCCCCTCTCATACAAATCGATCTCCGTCCAGCAACTCACGCCAAACCAGACGAGCACATGCTTCCGCAACGCAATCGCTGCATGCATGCCGAATGAGTCACCCGAAATAATCACGTCGCAGATATTTTCGTAGCATAGCCCGCGCCGCAATCCATCCGTCGTCGGCGTGCTGATGACTTTCCCCTGTGCGAGCCGGGCGATCTCGGCATTGCGTTCCGTATCTTCCGGGCCACCTGCAAGGACGAGTTTCAATCCTTCAACGCCGTGCATTTTTTCTATCAACGCAAGATGTTGCTCAATCGTCATCTTCTTGTTCGGATACAACAGTGAGCAGCCTGTATTGAACCCGACGACAAGATCGTTCTCCGAAATGCCAACTTGCTTTTTGTAGGATGCACAGAACTGATTCTCTTCATCCGTGAACCTGAGAACATACTCATCACATTTGTATTCAAGCTTGAACTGCTCGCATTGCAGTTGCTGGACAGTCTTTTGGTTGACCCGGAATTTGAGGTGATCGTCGAGTCCGAGAATATAATTCTCTTCCGCTTCCTTGTTCAGCGGAATGATTTGTCCGCGGTCGTTCACGCCGAAGCCGAGCTTTTCATCCGCATCCAGACTTATTGCGAACGCACCCGATCGTTGCGACTTGTCCACATTCAGCACAATATCGAAATGCTGTTGTTGCAGAATCAGCCAGTTCTCCGGCTCCCACACAAAAATCCTGTCGAGCATCGGATTATTCTGCAAAAGTGGAAATGCATTCTTCAGTGTAATCCACGAAATATGGCTCTGCGGATATTTTCGTTTGATAGCCGGCAGAAGGCTCGTCGTTACCAGCACATTCCCCATCGCATCGAGATTGATGATGAGAATGCGCGTGCCGATCGGATCGTTGTTGACACATTCCTTGTAGCATTGCGTGTCGGGAAAACAGGGTTTGTAGCCGGTAAAATGTTTGCAATCCGGAATGGTCACGCCGGGAGAGAATACATCGTTACGAAGAGGCTTTGGAGATTTTGACAATGGTCAGGAAGCAAGTTTGTTTTTGATCAGAAGTTGTTGCACGCCGCGGAAAACCGTGTCGACCGAAAGCTCAAGCATGCACGGATGACCGATCGGGCATTCCGTAAAATTGCAGCCGAGACATTCGAGCGTTTCGTTCCTCACAACTACGTGCTGCGTTCCGTATGGCCCTTGCAATGTCGGGTTCGTCGGACCGTAAATGCCGAGCACGGGAACCTTCAGCGCAGCAGCGATATGCATCGGGCCTGAATCATTCGTGACGACAAATGCACTTCGCTTCAATAAAGCGCCAAGCTGTTTCAGTGTCGTTGCAGGCGGAATGAAAGCGGGCTCTTTCATCATCGAGCGAATGCTTTCGACATCTGCCAACTGTCCGGGTCCCCATGTGAGAACGATTGCTGCATTATACGATTGAACAATCCTGTCGCCCAATGCGGCAAACCTGTCGAGCCCCCAGCGTTTCGTGTACCATCCGCCCCCGGCATTAAGGGCAACGATGAATTTGTTTTCAAGATCTGCTGCACGTAAAAACGCATCAACATACGCGGCATCATCATCGGCAAACTGAAAATAGATATTGGAGTCTTGAATAGCAACCCCGATTGCCTCAAGCGCGTCGAGGTTGAACTGCGTGTTGTGCACTACTCCCCCGCGTGGCTCAACAACAACATTGTACGCGTATGCCCTTCCCCGGAAATCGAATCCGACGCGATACCGGGCACCGCTCAGACGAGTGACGAGCGCCGTGCGCGGATTGCCGAATAAATCGATTATCAGGTCATAGCGTTTGCTGCGGACGAGCCGGATGAGTCCTGCACCGCTCATCGTCTTCCTATCAAACACGACAACATCATTGACAAACGGATTTCCCTGAAGAACTTCAACAGAAGGCGGCTCGGTGAGATAATCGATCTGCGCATCGGGAAAAGCCAGCCGCAGATTTTTCGTGACAACTGTTGATAGCAGCACATCGCCAATTGCGCGGAGCTTGATAACAAGGATTCGCCGGATATTTTCACGTTGAATCATGCGCGCACGTTATCAAGGAGCATGAAGTCGTGGTCGGCGGTTGATGGAACGCGTGAGCCGGATTTTCCTTTCAGTATTTTGCCGTCGAAGCCGCATTCCATGTACAACGGACAAATATCGCAGGCCGGATTCGATGACCGGCAAATTTTTCTTCCAAACCGAATGAGGTTTGTGTGAAATGAATAGCCTTTGCCCTTGGGAATCAGCGCCTTCATTTGTTCATACGTCTTCTCCGGCGTAGAGGTGTTACTCACTAATCCGAGCCGGTTGCAGATACGGTGAACGTGCGTATCGACCGGAAAAACATCGCGCCCCATCGAGAACAGCAGCACGCACGACGCCGTCTTAAACCCGACACCGTTCATCGCCGTCAGCTCTTCGATTACAGACTCGTCGGATTTCCTGCGCAAGCCGGATAAGTCGTACTTACCGTAGCGGGACTTTACTGCGGCGAGTGTTTCTTTTATCCGTGCGGATTTCTGGTTCGCCATTCCCCCCGACCGTATTGCAGATTTCACGCGTCCCACAGGCGCGGCGGCGACATCCTCCCATCGGGGAAATGTTTTCCTGAGATTCGTGTACGCCCGGTGGCTGTTCTTATCGTTTGTGTTTTGTGAGAGGATGGTTGCGATCAACATGTCGAGCGCCGACGGAAGTTTCTTAGCCTGTCGGGGTACGCCCAGAAACTTCTCCAACTTTCCGGCGACACGACGGACTTTTGTTTTCAATCGGGTTGATGGTGCGTATTTCAGAGGGGATTGTCGGGACATTCTCGATTCAATGGTTCAGTCTAAGAAAACCAATTGACGAGAAACAAACTACGATTTTGTGCGGACAAGTTTACACGTTATATCGAAGCATTCATTCCCAACCCCTCGTCCCGTTTGAGCGCAACTGTGCAGGCTCGTTGTCATCGGTGAGTCGAATCCCGAAGAATAATACTTCAATACCGCGTAACGTAGTCGCTCATCGTGAGGGCGAACATGATGATGAGCCAGAGGAAGCCGGCGCCGGCGAAAATCCAGGTGAGTTTGGTGTTGTACTTCACGTGCATGAAATACATGACCACCAGTAATGCCTTGACAACGGCAATCGTCAGTGCAATGTAGATGTTGAAGATTCCGAGGTTGACGTAGGCAACAGCAACAGTCAGCGACATCAGCACAAACAGTGCAAACCCGACTTTGTAGTATGTTTTCTTTGGAAGGATCATTGTTATGCGTGTACGTGAATGAGATACAGCAACGGGTACAGGAAAATCCAGACAATGTCGACGAAGTGCCAATACAAACCAAAGATTTCAATCGGGCCATAGTATTCCGTATTGAAATCATTCTTCCTCACCCTGTACATAAGAAACAGCAGCAGCCCGATGCCGATGATCATGTGCAGAGCGTGAATGCCCGTCATCATAAAATACAAACTGAAATAAATCTGCGCCTGATCGCCGACGGGTTCGGGGAAATGAAAGTTCTTGCCCGGAACAAGATGATGCTCGAACTTTTGGTAATACTCAAACGACTTGATCACGAGAAAGGCGAAGCCGCACACCAGCGTGAACGACAGGTACTGCAGAATTGCCTTCTTCTTCCCTTCTTGCGCAGCGTGCACGGCGAGAGCGACCATTAAGCTGCTCGCGAGAAGTACAAGCGTATTCACGCCGCCAAGAATAACATTCAGTTCCTGGCTTGCCTCCGCGAAGACCTCGGGATATTTGGTTCGATATACCATGTACGCCAGAAAGAGTCCGCCGAAAAACATGACCTCCGTAATCAGAAACGTCCACATACCCAGCGTGCCGGCTTCACGCTGCTGGTCCATGTCCGTAAAATGTTCGGCGTGGGCGATTGTTGTATCAGGATTATGCGACAACTTTTTCCTCCATATGGTAAACGTACGGCTCGCCCGTGACAATCGGGACCGACTCAAAGTTGTGCGTTGTCGGGGGAGATTGTGTTGTCCATTCCAATCCTGCGGCTCCCCATGGATTTGCGCCGACATTCTTTTCCTTCTTCAGCGACCAGAGCAGGTAGACCATCGGAATCAGGTAGCCCAGTCCGAGAATCGTCGCGCCTGCGGTTGACAGCACATTCAGCACCTGAAATTCAGGCGGGTAAACATAATATCGCCGCGGCATACCCATAAAGCCGAGTATAAATTGCGGGAAGAAGGTAAGATTGAATCCGACAAATAAAATCAATGCGGAGAATTTGGCCCAGCCCTCGTGATACATACGTCCGGTAATCTTGGGCCACCAGAAATGAATGCCTCCGAGATATCCCATGACTGCGCCGCCGACCATGATGTAATGGAAATGCGCGATCACAAAATAGGTGTCGGTCAGATGCACGTCGACGGCAATAGCGGCCAGGAACAACCCGGTCAGCCCGCCAATCGTGAACAACCCGATGAAGCCGAACGCATAGAGAATCGGCGTACGGAATTCGATGTGTCCCTTGTACAGTGTGGCAGTCCAGTTAAAAACTTTAATCGCGGACGGGATCGCCACCATGTAGCTCAGCAATGAGAATACGAAGCCCGCATAGATCGACTGACCGCTGATGAACAAGTGATGTCCCCATACAAGAAAGCCGAAGATGGCAATCGCCATGATTGCGTACGCCATGAATCTGTAACCGAAAATCCTTTTCCGTGCAAAGCACGTCACTATCTCACTCACAACCCCCATCGAAGGGATAACCATGATGTATACGGCCGGATGAGAATAGAACCAGAAGAGATGCTGAAACAGAATCGGGTCACCACCGATTGCCGGATCGAAAATGCCAACGCCCATGATGCGTTCGAAAAGCAGCAGCGCAAGTGTAATGGCAATAACAGGCGTTGCAAGAACCGTGACCAGGCTCGTTGCATAGCTTGCCCAGATAAATAAGGGCAGCTTGAACCACGTCAGTCCCGGCGCCCGCATCTTGTGAATCGTCACAATAAAATTCAGCGCTGTAAGAATTGATGAGAACCCCAGAATGAAAGCGCCTATGACGACAGGTACGACATTGGAGAGTGAGTACGTGGAACTGTATGGCGTGTAGAACGTCCATCCCGTATCCACGCCGCCATTGACGAGAGCGTAGAGGGCAAACAGCCCGCCGATGTTGTACACATACCAGCTCATCAGGTTCAATCTCGGAAACGCCAGATCTTTCGCGCCGATCATCAGCGGCACAAGGAAATTACCCAGCACCGCGGGGATGGATGGAATCAGAAAGAAAAACACCATCACAACGCCATGCATCGTGAACAGCTTGTTGTACGTTTGAGCGGAAACGATATCGCCTTGCGGCGTCAGCAATTCGAGCCGCATTATCAATGCAGCGAAGCCGCCAACGAAAAAGAAAATCGTTATGGAAATGAGATAGAGTATCGCGATGCGCTTGTGATCGACGGTCAGTAGCCACGACTTAAGGCCGTATCCGGCGTGGATAAAATCATTGTCTACGTCGACAACACTATGATGGATCGACTTACTCATGTTGTACTCTCTTATTTTGCCAGC
>JBKJJX010000039.1:0-7878 GCA_046597825.1 Bacteroidota bacterium
AACACTGGGGCGACAGTCTCTATGCATCATGGAACCGGCGGGGTAAATCGACGCCCGTGGTCATGAACACGCAAACCGTCACGGTCATCGATTCGAGCACCGGCGTCTCGTTGGACAATGTGCCGCTGCACGTTTCCCTTTCGCAAAACTATCCCAATCCGTTCAACCCAAGTACAAAGATTGTGTTTCGGGTTGCGAGTTCCGGTCCCGTGAGTTTAAAGGTGTTCGATTTGCTTGGAAGAGAAGTTGCGATCCTTGTGAACGAGCGACTTCAACAGGGTGAACACACGGCTTCGTTCAATGCAGAGAATTTTCCAAGTGGAATTTATTTTTACAGACTGCAAGCAGGTTCATTTTCAGCAACAAAGAAAATGGTGTTGATGAGGTAATGAAACCGGCGATCGTATGAATCGGATCATTCTTGAAAACTTGATGCCGGGATTATTCAGGGACTGTGAGATGTAAGGATTTCGCATGGCGAACACGTTTACGCAAATTTATGTCCATATAGTTTTCGCTGTGCAGGGTCGATTGAACCTCATTCAAAAAACACACAAGAGCGAACTTTACAAATACATTACGGGGATTATTCAGAACAAGAAGCAAAAACTTATTGCCATCAATGGAATGCCGGACCATGTCCATATTTTTGTTGGCATGAAGCCTGACATTGCCATCTCTGACCTCGTCAAGGAAGTAAAACGCTGCTCCACCAATTTTATCAACGATGAAAAGAAATGGTTCCGGGGTAAATTCCACTGGCAGGAAGGATTTGGAGCGTTCTCTTACTCACGCTCGCACATTGATAGTGTCGTAAAGTATATTCAGAACCAGGAAACGCATCATAGGAGACGGACGTTTAAGGAAGAGTATATTGGCTTGTTAAGAAAGTTTGAAGTGCGGTATGATGAACAATACCTGTTTGAGTGGATAGATTTGGGAGAGGACGGGCAGTAAAAAAATGAACCTGGATATTGAACTCCTTCGGAGTTCCTCCATGTCGTTTGAAAAGGTAATTACAATTTTTGAATCCCTACGGGATTCATGTAGAAATGTCTTCCAATTTGGCGGAAGATAAATCCAACTCCCCAAGAGTTCGGCGTGTAGACTTTGAAAATGCAATTAGAACTATCGAATGCTTAGAGGATTCTTGCAGACATGCGTTATAACACGCAACGGAAAGCAAACGATTCACAAAGTTTTTGCGTAACCTAGACTGGACCTGATGGCAATGAACTCCGTAGGAGTTCGCATATTTATAGAAGGTGCAAAACCCAAAAACGAACTCCGTCAGGAGTTCAATATGGATCTTATATATTTGAGGTGAAATGACACGTAAACTTTTCCTTGCTGCCGTACTATCGTTTTCCCTCGGTTCTTCGTGCTCAGCGCAACGTCCGGCGGAGAGCGATTTCGAACTCGTCGAATCAATTCCCATCGAAACCATTCTCGACAACCCCGACATCCGCGACGCGCATGAAGTCTGGCTCGAAATGATCAACGGCGCGAAGAAGAGCCTGGACATCGAGCAGTTCTACATCTCAAACGAAGAAGGCGAACCGCTGGAGGATATTATTCAGGCGGTGGAAAAAGCTGCCGCCCGCGGCGTTACCGTCCGTGTTACCGCGGATGCCCGCATGAGCAAGACCTATCCTGAAACAATTAAGCGGCTCGGCGCGCAGAAAAATATTTCGACACGGATCATCGATTTCGGTAAACTCTCCGGCGGGATACTCCATGCAAAATACTTCATCGTCGACAACGAGACGGTTTTTCTGGGAAGCCAGAATTTTGACTGGCGTGCACTGAAGCATATCCACGAACTCGGCGTGCGGATACGGCACAAGGAAGCAGCGCAATTCTACACCGACATATTCGATCTTGATTGGAATCTTGCCGCAACGAACGACAAGTCTTCCATCTCAAACTATCTGACAACAAAAACATATCATTCTCCCTATCATCTAATTCACGGAACGGACACGCTCACATTCACGCCGACTGCGAGTCCGGTTGGCCTGCTTCCCGATTCCACATCGTGGGACGAGCCGAACATCGTGCGGTTGATTGATGGCGCAAAGGCTGAACTGTGCCTACAATTCCTCGCCTACGGCATAAAAGCCCGCGACAAAGGTGAATACCGCGTGCTGGACGATGCTATCCGGCGCGCAGCAGATCGCGGCGTGAAAGTCCGCTTGATTATTGCGGATTGGGAGAAAGGTTCTTCCGGTGAAAAGGCACTGAAGGAACTTTCGCAGGTTCCCAACATCGAAGTGAAGTTCAGCGTCATTCCCGAATGGAGCGGCGGATATATTTCATTTGCCCGCGTCGAACATTGCAAGTACATCGTTGCTGATGGTTCGTCGTTCTGGCTGGGAACAAGCAACGCAGAGAAAAGCTATTTTTACACCGTGCGAAATGTCGGGGTCGTCGTCAAGAGCAGGCGGCTCGGCGAATTGCTGCAGCGGGTGTTCATCAAAAGCTGGGAGAGTCCGTATACCGAGCCGGTCGATGCTGACCGGGAGTACAAGAAAAAATTCCACGGTGAACAAAAAGATACGAAGGAGAACGATTGATGGCGCATCAATTTATTATCGTGACAAAAAATGATGGGTACGCAACCGTACAGCTCAACCGCCCCGACGTTCTGAACGCCCTCAACATGAAGCTGATGGAAGAACTGGTCGACGCACTGGAATCGCTTGACAAAGACGACGACGTCCGATGCGTGATTCTGACTGGAAACGAGAAAGCATTTGCCGCGGGTGCGGATATAAAAGAGATGGCCGGCGCATCGTCCATCGACATGCTGGCGCGGGATCAGTTTGCGCGGTGGGACAAGATTAGAAAAATAAAGAAACCGATCATTGCCGCAGTCAGCGGCTTTGCGCTCGGCGGCGGCTGCGAGTTGATGATGTCGTGCGATATGGTGATTGCAAGCGAGACAGCCAGATTCGGCCAGCCGGAAATCAATATCGGCGTTATGCCGGGCGCAGGCGGAACCCAGCGGCTGACGCGTGCCGTCGGAAAAGTAAAGTCGATGGAGATGGTGTTGACGGGAAGAATGATTTCTGCCGACGAAGCGCTGCGGTGGGGATTGATCAACAAGGTGGTACCGGTTGAATCATATCTCGAAGAAGCGAAAGCCTGGGCGAAAGAGATCGCCTCGAAGCCGCCTGTTGCTGTGAAGCTTGCCAAGGAAGCCGTTCTCAAATCGTTCGATACAACAATCGAAGGCGGACTCGAATTCGAGCGGAAGAATTTCTATCTACTCTTTGCTTCCGAAGATCAAAAGGAAGGAATGAACGCCTTTGCCGAGAAGCGAAAGCCGGAGTGGAAGGGTAAATGATTTCGAATTTCGGAGCTTGAATTGCGAATTGTAATTTACTCTTAATGTATGGACTGACGTATGCCTGACTTTCAAACACTCCTCTACACCAACACGAACGGCGTTCTCACAATCACGATGAACCGTCCGGAGACGTACAACGCGTTCAATGAGCTGATGAAGAAGGAACTGAACGACGCGTTCAAGGAAGCGGAAAAGGATCCGTCTGTCCGTTGTGTCGTTCTGCGAGGCACGGGCGAGAAAGCATTTTGTTCCGGACAGGATTTAAAAGAACATGCAGGATCCAAACGCTCGCTCAAAGAATCGCTGGAGAAATCCTATAATCCACTCATAAAAAGAATCCGGACGATTGAGAAGCCCGTGATTGCAATGATCAACGGCGTTGCGGCGGGAGCGGGATGCAGCATTGCACTTGCATGCGACATGCGCATCATGTCGTCATCGGCAAAACTCATTCAGGCGTTCATCCGCATCGGGCTTATTCCGGATTCAGGGGCGCATTGGTTTCTGCCGCGCCTTGCGGGCATGGCAAGGGCATTTGAATATGCGGCAACAGGCCGGGATATTCCGGCGGATGAAGCACTACAGGCGGGATTGGTGAATAGAGTGGTGAAGGCCTATGAGCTCGAGAAGACAACAATGGAGTACGCCAACGGCTTTGCATCTGCACCGACAAAAGCAATCGGACTCATCAAGCGAACACTGAACAAAGCGTTGGTATCCGACCTGGATTCATTGCTTGAGTACGAGGCAAGCGTTCAGCAGGCTGCCTCTGAAACCGAGGATCATAAGGAGGGATTGAAAGCGTTCGCGGAAAAACGGGTTGCGAACTTTAAGGGGAAATAATCACTCTTCTGCCTTCACTTCAATTTCCACAATCTTAAACGATTTGTGAATTTCAAGACCGGCGTTGATTGTTCCTCCCAACACGCACAGCAGTCCCGCCATGAATGCAAGAAGCGTGAAGCTGTAAAATATCTCCGCCGGAAAAAAGAAATTCATCCCGATCATGACCGACGCAATAGTGAACAGGGCAATGCCGAGATGTAGCAGCAGGATGGCATTGCGCACGAGGCGGCTCCGGATAAACAATCCTTCTGTCTGGTTGCGTATACTTGCGTAGCGGGCATTTTCCGAATAACTCAGATCAACATTCTCCGTGATGATACGGTGATATCTCCGCTTCTCATCATTCAGCAATCTGATACGGTTGACGATCGTCGAGTAGCGCGCATTGAGCATCAACAGCAACAATCCGACCGCGGAAATGCCGAGTGCCGGAGCGAGTATCGCCTGAATTGCCTGGATTGCAGTGACCATTTTTTCCTCCCATCAAATGTACGGAATGGCAGGTTGAATATCCCTCTCAAAGTTCCTATACTTTGTCCGAATTTTTTTTCTCTCTGACATGATCACAACAATCGGAATAATCGGTTCGGGAACAATGGGCAGCGGCATTGCTGAAGTCGGCGCCGTTGCCGGCTTCCATGTAATACTCAACGATGTTTCGCAAAACGCTCTTGATTCTGCGATGAAGCGCATTAAACAAAATCTCGACCGCGGGGTTGAAAAGAAAAGAATGACTGCAGATGATGCGGCAAGTGCATTCGCACGCATCAAAGCCAGCAGCAACTTCGATGACCTCGCTCCTTCTACGTTTGTGATTGAAGCCGCTCTTGAGGATATGAATGTGAAACGGGAGATTTTTCAGAAGCTGGATTCCCTTCTTTCGCCCGAAACGATTCTGGCGACAAACACGTCTTCGCTTTCGGTGACGCTGATTGCGGAACTGGTGAATCGTCCGGAAAAAGTCGTCGGCATGCACTTCTTCAATCCTCCACCACTGATGAAGTTGGTTGAAGTTGTAAAGGGAAAACAAACATCTCCCCAAACTCTCGACCTGACACTGGATATTGCACGGCGAATGCGTAAGACGCCAGTTGTTTGCAATGATACGCCGGGATTCATTGTGAACCGGGTTGCCCGCCCCTTTTATCTTGAAGCGCTGAGATTGCTGGGCGAAGGAGTGGCGACGGTGGAACAAATCGACAGCATCGTGAAGCTCGGAGGTGGTTTCAAGATGGGCCCGTTTGAACTGATGGATCTGATCGGGATCGATGTAAACTACGCAGTCACAAAATCTGTTTACGCTCAGTTCTCGGAGGCGTCGCGGTTCGAGCCTCATCCGATTCAGCAACACATGGTGGAAGCCGGCACCCTCGGACGCAAGACGAAGAAGGGCTTTTATTCCTACGACAAATAGAAGCGCCACCACAACGGCACGACACAACGATTCACAATGGTATTGAAATAATGTCTGATCGAAACAAAATCTGCATCCTTGGCGACTCTTCACTCGTTGAAGAGTATACATCTCTCTGCTCCGCAAAAGGATTCGATGTGCAGGCGTTCGATAGCGGGAATCTTTCTTTTGATCTCGCGTTGGAACTTACAAACCTCTCTCTCGATTCAAAGAAACGCAATCTGATTCGTTTCGATGAAATGATTCCTGAATATGTTCCCATCATCTCATCTTCTGTAACATTCACTCTCGCTGAACAAGCTGCATGGATGAAGAACCCGCAACGACTGATTGGCATCGGCGCCTTCCCGACAATGTTGGAAGGCCCGGTCATCGAGTTTATCGCGGGAGATGCTACGGATTCCCATGCTCGTACTTCAGCCGGAATGTTTGCGACCACTCTGGGCAAAGAAGCAACGTTCGTTCAGGATCGCGCAGGACTTGTACTGCCGCGTATTATCTCAATGCTCGTGAACGAAGCCTGCCTCGCACTCGCTGAAGGCGTTGCTTCGCCCGCGGATATAGATACTGCGATGAAACTGGGGACAAATTATCCGCACGGACCATTGGAATGGGGCGAACGAATTGGAGCACAACACATCCTCGCCGTAATGGAATCACTGCACAAACAAGAGCCGGGTCGCTACACTCCGGCACCACTGCTGCAAAAAGCTGCCCAGCAAAACAGTTTCGTCGGGATTTAGCTATTGAAACTCAACCCGGTTTTTCGCTATCTTGTTCGTAACGATTGATGAAGGAGAGAAAAAAGATGACGCTACGTTCGATTGTACTTGTACTAACTCTGGCAGTTGCCGGCTCGCTTTACGCCCAGCCAAAAATTCAAATCACCGGCGGAAATAAATTCGACTTCGGCGACATTCACCGCGGACAGAAAGTCGAGCGGAAGGTCGTCGTGAAAAACACAGGCAGCGAACTGCTCGAACTCGGCAGAGTTGATGTTTCGTGCGGATGCACAGGCACGGTCGTGACGAACGGCTCCATCCCGCCGGGAAAATCCGGCGAAGTGCTCATCACCTTCAACTCGACAAACTTCACAGGCAAAATTCACAAGACGGTAACCGTTAACTCCAACGCGCCCGGCGGCCCGACGGTTGTTGAGTTCGAGGGAAATGTTATTCAGCTGATTGCCGTCGACCCACAACAATTCTGGTTCAAAGACGCGGAAGTCGGGAGAGCGACAACATCCAAAGTCACGCTCACGAACAACAGCGCTGAGCCTGTATCGCTGACCGGTTACCAGAGCACTTGTGCCGGACTTACACTTGTGCTTCCCAAGGGGCCGATCAAACCGGGAGGCTCAGTTGAACTTGTCGCCTCGCTGAAGGCACCGACCGCGACACAAGTATTGAACGAAAGTGTTTCGGTCAGGACTACCAACAAGGAAGAAGCCGACCTATATATCCGTATCTTCGGAGCTGTAAAAGAATTTAAGTTCCAGTAAGAGTTGTTTCCGGGGACGGGCCACCGTCCCCGATTGATTTCTCTCCTCTCAAAGCATTATATTACTTCCGCCTCACCACAATTCTTGTTCATCTACACATAATTTTGCCATGACACATTCCACAAACGCTGTCATCGTTCACGCTCTTCGCACACCCATCGGCAAATACGCCGGAGTACTCCGCGATGTTCGTCCCGACGACCTTGGCGCCCTCATCATAAAATCGCTCGTTGAAAAAACCGGAATCGATCCCGCATCAATTGAAGATGTGCTCTGGGGTTGTGCAAACCAGGCGGGCGAAGACAACCGCAACGTCGGACGCATGAGTGCTCTGCTTGCCGGACTGCCGCACAGTGTTCCCGCAAACACAATCAACCGGCTTTGCGGATCGAGTCTCGATGCGATCATCCAGGCAGCGCGGGCAATCTGGAGCGGCGATGCGGAGATTCTTATTGCAGGCGGAGTGGAAAGCATGAGTCGCGCTCCGTATTCCATTGCAAAAAATCAGAGCGGAGCGTTCGGCAATCTCACTGCGTTTGATACAACGCTCGGCTGGCGTTACCCGAATCCGAAACTGGAAAAGATGTTTCCACTCGAAAGCATGGGAGAAACTGCGGAGAATGTTGCGGAGAAATACAAGATCGGACGCACAGAACAGGATGAGTTCGCACTATTAAGTCACCAGAAAGCCGTTCAAGCACAGAAGAATTCAAACTTTTACGATGAGATAATAGTGCGAACTCATCCTGTTCTGTGCGTCCGATC
>JBKJJX010000169.1:0-8026 GCA_046597825.1 Bacteroidota bacterium
GCGTGAATGGCATTCACGAGGCCAGGGGTTCGATCCCCCTCAGCTCCACAAAGGGAAGTCATCTTCCCTTTTTTCTTTTCTGTGATCGAATCTTTTGTATATGCTACGTGTTGATTAAGGTAGAATCGTTTAAGTATTATGCATCGCTTTACAAATAATTCCCATCGCGCACTTGCGGGCCTGCTTCTCACACTCGCTGTTCTGGTTGCTATCCGTTGTTCAAAGGACGATACTGCGATTGGTCCTGACGGAAGTCCCTCCGATGTTATTTTTCCACTGGATAGTGTTAGCTATTCCTTGCACGTGCAGCGGCTGTTCAACCAAACGTGCGCTCTTAGCGGATGTCATAGCGCGGGCGAAACCGGGGACAGGCTAAAGTTGGATTCTTATGAGAATCTTCGGTTTGGGGTACGCGGACTGCCTGTGGTCATTCCCGGCAATGCGGCGCAGAGTGAGTTGGTTCTACGGATTCAGGGAACTGTTGGAGACCGGATGCCGATTTCCCGTAATCCTCTCAATCAGAATCAGATCAACGGAATTCGGGCATGGATAAATGAAGGTGCAAGAAGAAATTAATTTTCAGATTACCGCCGTCAAATCACCTCAAGCGACACCCTTATCCCGCTCTGCATTAACCGAGCGGGCATCTCTCCCCCACAGCAATTTAGCACGCAACACGTCGTAATACGATCTGTCCGTTCTCTTCACAAGTTTCAGGGTGTGCGCAGCCTTTTTGATCAGAACTTCGATAGGAGGTTCTATAACTCCGGACTCCTGCCCATCAGCCGAAAGGAGGATTTCGTTGGCAGTTGCGTATGCGACCACACGTATCGTGTCGGTATCGCTAACAATCAAGGGACGCCCGCTGAGTGTGTGGGGAGCGATAGGCGTAATCCCGATAACATTCGCGGTCGGCGTAACAATCGGTCCGCCGTTGCTCAATGCGTACGCAGTTGAACCTGTTGGAGTAGAGATAATCAGTCCATCGCCGCGGAACGTTACCGCAAACGTGCCGTTGATGTATGCTTCGATATCGATAACGCGGGCGGAACGGGATTTGTCCACGACAATGTCATTCACGGCATAAAGAATTTGGCCCGGCAATGATGGCGTGGTTGCTTCGAGAAGGAGTCGTTCTTCTACAAAATATTTTCCGGCAATAACATTTTCAATTGCTCCCTTCAATTCATCCGGGGCGAATTCCGCAAGGAAGCCGAGTTTCCCAAGATTAACACCAAGGATGGGGATACTGTCGGTTCCAACTTCCCGCGCTACCGAAAGAATTGTTCCATCTCCGCCCAAGGCAATCAGTATATCAACTTCACGAATACAGGCGTCATGCTCTGCCGACTGGACGTTTCCAAGTTCGATTCCCTTCTTCTCCAACAATTCTACTATTTTGCCGTCGATAACAAAATCAACGCTGTATTGTCCTAATGAGTCGACAAGCAACTTGACGACCCTAGGCAGCTCATACTTTGAAAGATTTCCGACGATGCCGAATTTCATCAGCCTGGTTTGCTTGATGGTTTAGTTGGATTGTCGTGTTTACTTTTTTCGTCGTCGTAATTTAACTTTAATTCCCGGTCTAAATCGCTGAGATAGCGCTCTTCTTCATTAGACAGGTTGCCTTTGGTTTTTACAAGAAGCATATCAAGAAGATCGATTGTGCCCTGCGCGGCCACAAGGTCACGTTCTATCTTTCCGGTTATCGTACTCTTGAGTTTTCCCAATTGTTCCATACCGGCAGCGTGGTACATGAAGGCAAGCTGAAGAAACAGTTGCGTGTTTTTGTCTTTTAGTTCCAAATTCATGATCTCCTTTCCTTGTTCTGGTTCTCAATCTCCCAAAGCTTCGCATATTTTGTGAAGACGTATGCCGAAGATACGATGCAGAGAATAAAGCCTTGCAGTCCATCCAGAAATCCCAACTTCAAAATATACATTTTGAAGAACATAAATGGCGGCCGGACAAGAATATCGTACAGCGAAAATCTTTTGCCTGCAGAAAACAAATCCTTAGACGCCAGGGATGTGTAGCGGTTAAATTTTCGAAAGTAATGATGAAGATCCGGATCGGTGAAGTGCAGCAAATCGTTCCGCAACTCTCCCACTGTTCCTTCGACGTTAATCTGTTCATGAACATTCGTCTCGGTAAAGCGGGATTTCTTCCTTCGAAACAATCTGGCCACGCGGCCGGGATACCAGCCACAATGCTTTATCCATTTGCCGAGGAAAAACGCCTTACGCGGAACGCTATAGCCATTCATAAAGCCGTCATCGGTTCGGAGCGCAGCCTGAATTTCGTCGGCCAGATCTTTCGGCACTCTTTCGTCTGCATCAAGCCATAAAATCCATTCGCAGGTTGCCCGGTCAAGCGCAAAGTTTTTTGCCGCCCCGTAACCTTTCCAATCAATTGTTACCACGTGTTCGGTGTACCGCTTCGCAATCTCAATCGTATTATCCGTGCTCCCGGAATCAACGACAATAATTTCATCCGCCCATTGTACACTTGCCAAACAGTCCGCAATGTTATGCGCCTCATTGAGCGTTAGCGTAATGACCGAGAGTTTAGACATGGCTCACTATAGTTATAATCGGACTATCCGCGAAACTGAAGTTCATACAGCTTTTTATAAAGGCCGCCGCCGTTTTTGAGAAGCTCATTGTGCGTTCCGGTCTCGACAATTCTTCCGCTTTCCATGACTATGATCGTGTCTGCGTGTTGAACTGTAGAGAGGCGGTGGGCAATCACGATTGAAGTTCTGCCGCTCATCAGGTTCTCGATCGCTTGTTGCACCAGAATCTCGGACTGCGTGTCGAGTGCGGAGGTTGCTTCATCGAGAATCAGGATCGGTGGATTCTTCAGAATCGCACGCGCAAGCGAAAGCCGCTGGCGTTCGCCACCTGAAATTTTCACTCCGCGTTCGCCGATCATCGACTCGTATCCGTTCGGCATCTCCTCAATGAATGCATGGGCGTTCGCTGCCTTCGCCGCCTCTATTACCCGCTCCATCGGACAATCGTCAAGCCCGTAGGCGATATTGCTTCGCACCGTATCATTGAACAGAATCGTTTCTTGTGTTACGATACCGATCTTATCGCGCAAGGATTTCAGATCTACATCGCGGAGATCAAGGCCATCAATCGTAATACTGCCCTGCGTCGGGTCATAGAACCTCGGAACAAGATCCACGAGTGTTGATTTGCCGCTGCCACTTGGCCCGACAATCGCTACAACTTGTCCCTTCTTGATCTCGAAATTCACATCATGCAGAACCGGGTCGCCGGCAAGATAATGGAAACTTACATTGTTAAAAGATACGCTCGATGAGAATTCTTTGAGTGCTCGAGCCCCGACCGAATTCTTGATATTCGGCTCGGTGTCCAGAATTTCAAATACGCGGGCACCTGCTGCGTTCGCTTCCTGAATCCGATTGTTGACGCTGCTCAGCTCCTTGATTGGCGGCATGAGTTGGAACATCGCGAAGAGAAAGCCCAGGAACTCGCTCGCCTTCATTGTTTCAGCAGAGAGGACCTGTATACCTCCGTACCAGATTATCATGCCGCCTGCAACAGCGCTGAGAAATTCAGTTGTCGGCGAAGAGATGTTGCGGATGCGCGTAATTTTCAAAAGTGTGCGAAAAAAATTCTCATTCTCCCGCTCAAATTTCCTGTTTTCAAAATCCTCCATCGCAAATGCTTTCACCACCTTCACTCCGGAAATCGTTTCATGAAGAACAGATGTAATATCCGCAATGCCTTCCTGAACGAAGCGGCTTTCCCGTCGCACGCGTTTTCCAACTCCCGAAATGATCAGCAGGATCAAGGGAAAGACCATGAATGTTATCAGAGTAAGTTTCCAACTGAGCACCAGACAAATCGTAAGATACGCCAGCAACACCAGCGGCTCACGAATCAGCGTATAAAACGTCGCTGAAATGCCGGAGTTGACGACATTGACATCATTGATTATGCGGGAGATCAGGTTACCGGTGCGTTCATTGCTGAAATATGCCAGAGGCAGATCATGAATATGACGATACAAGCGATTCCGTAAGTCGCGGATAAGTCCCTGCTCAACATGCGTCATCAGGTTGGACTGCAGATATCCGAAAACATTCTTAAGGAAGAATGCTACAACAATGGCGATACAGATATTCAGCAGTGAATCTTCAACTCGCTCGCTGAAGACGAGCTGCTGAAACCACTGCGACACCGCATCGCGCAAATTGATGATCCATACCGGAATAAGAGCCGACGCAGGCGAAGGTGAAGCGGCCGGCGTTATAGCAGGAGTTTTGTTGAACAGAGTCTCAAGCAGCGGAATGGTCAGGTATATCGAGATTCCGCTGAAGATCGAAAATGCAATAGAGCAGAGGATGGAGAGAGCAAGCCGCTTTTTGTAGGGACGAACATACCCGAGCACCCGCCGATACACTGTCATGGGTTTTTCACCACAAGGTTAACGAGCTTGTTCCGCACAATAATCTTTTTTAGAATTTCTTTCCCATCAAGATGTCTGTGGATATTTTCATCCGCAAGGGCCAATGCTTCGAGTTCTTTCTCGGATGTATCCTTCGGAACCGAAAGCCTGGAGCGAATCTTTCCGTTTATCTGCAATACAACTTCAACAGTCGTCTCCTGCAATTTTGCCGGGTCGAATACAGGCCACGGTTCATACGCAATGGAAGTTGAATGCCCCAGTTTATGCCAGAGTTCTTCGGCAAGATGCGGAGCGAACGGTGATAACACTTTTACGAACGGCTCAAGAAGCTGCCGTGGCTTCGCTTCGCTTTTGGTTATCTCATTTACAAAGATCATCATTTGCGAGATTGCCGTGTTGAATCCAAGGCGCTCAATGTCATCGCCGACCTTCTTCACCATTGCGTGATACGCACGTTCGACTTCGGGAGAAGGCGCAGTGTCAATAATTGCCGGATCGAGGTTTCCCTCTTCATCTGCAAATAACCGCCACACACGATTGAGGAAACGGAACACGCCTTCAACGCCGCGGGTACTCCATGGCTTCATCTCCTCGAGTGGACCCATGAACATCTCGAACAAGCGCAACGCATCGGCGCCGTATTCCTGGACAACATCATCCGGGTTTACGACATTGCCGAGCGACTTGGACATCTTCTTCGAATTCTCGCCAAGGATGATGCCCTGATGCCGCAGTTTTGTGAATGGTTCTTTCGTCGTCACGTACCCGAGATCGAAAAGGAGTTTGTGCCAGAATCTCGCGTACATAAGATGTAGAACCGCATGCTCGGCACCGCCGACGTACAGATCCACCGGCATCCAGTATTCCTGCTTCGCCTTCGCTGCAAACTCATGGTCATTCTTCGGATCAAGATAGCGCAGATAATACCAGCACGAACCGGCCCATTGCGGCATCGTGTTGGTTTCGCGGCGTCCCTTCAATCCGGTTTCCTTGTCAACGACATTTACCCAATCCTTCACGAGCGAGAGAGGCGATTCGGTCGTCCCGCTTGGCTGGAATTTTTCCATCGGAGGAAGGATAACGGGCAACTCGCTTTCATCGACAGGTTTCAGTGTTCCATCTTCAAGATAGATAATCGGAATCGGTTCGCCCCAATAGCGTTGTCTAGAGAAAAGCCAATCACGCAATTTGAATTGTACAGTCGCCTTTCCAATCCCGAGTGAAAAAAGCCAATCGATAATTGTCTTCTTTGCTTCGTCGGTTCTTAGCCCGTTCAATGAGATTTCGTCGTTTGCGGAGTTGACAGCAATGCCGTTATCATTGTCCGTAAACGCGGCTTGCCGGATGTCGCCTCCTCCCGCGACAACTTCAACAATTGGTAATGAGAATTTCTTTGCGAAGATATGATCACGTTCGTCATGTCCCGGCACCGCCATGATTGCGCCTGTGCCGTATCCCATCAACACATAATCTGCAATCCAAATTGGAATCTCTTTCTTCGTCGCCGGATTTATTGCATATCCACCAGTGAACACCCCTGTCTTCTCCGTGTCGATTCCCCGCTCGAGATCGCTCTTGAGTTTCGATTGATCACGATAGATATCGATAGCTTTGCGTTGTTGCGACGCAGTTATCAGCTCAACCAGCGGATGTTCAGGCGCAAGCACCATATACGTCGCACCGAACAATGTATCGGGCCGGGTCGTGAAGACACGAATGGTTTCACCGGCGCCCTTCACGGCAAAATCAATCTCCGCTCCCTCTGACTTGCCAATCCAGTTTGTCTGCTGGTCAATCGTGGATGATGGCCAATCGAGTTCTTTGCCATCCTGCAGCAAGCGTTCCGCATATGCAGTAATGCGCATCATCCACTGCTTCATCGGACGGCGCTCGACTGTATATCCCTTCTCAGTCCATTCGGCAACCTCTTCGTTGGCGAGCACCGTGCCCAATGCTTCACACCAGTTCACGGGAATTTCAGCTATGTAGCAAAGCCGCAACTGCGCGATAAAATCATGCTTCTCTTTCTTGCCCTTCGCCTTCCATTCCGCTGCCGTAAATTTATCGGCAACAGGTAATCCTGCCGCACCAATTGATTCGAGTTCCTGTTCCAGTGTTTCGATCGGGCGCGCCTTGTTGGCCCTGTTATCGTACCAGGAGTTGTAGACTTTCAGAAAAATCCACTGGGTCCATTTGTAATACGCCGGGTCGGTGGTATCAACTTCCCTGTCCCAGTCATAACTCAGTCCCAGCATTTTTATCTGCCGGCGAAATGTGTTGATGTTCTTTTCGGTTGTAATGCGCGGATGAACATTCGTCTTCATCGCGTATTGTTCGGCGGGCAGACCAAACGCATCCCACCCGATCGGATGAAGGACGTTGAAGCCTTTCATTCTTTTGTATCGACAAATAATGTCGGTAGCAGTGTACCCTTCCGGATGACCGACGTGCAGTCCCGAGCCGGAGGGATATGGATACATATCGAGGATGAATGCTTTTGGCTTTGGAAGAAAATCTTCAGTACGGAACGTTTTGTAGTCGTCCCAATACTTCTGCCACTTCGGTTCTATGTTTTGAAAAGGATAAGCCATTCTCTGTGATGAAGATTTCGGATTGTCCCCTGCCGAAGGAATGCCTTTGGCAAAGGGACCACTTCGGAGGAGACTACTGTTTGAGGTTGATTTGAAGAAGCAAAACGAGGTCTCCCTTTCTCATCGGTACCTTTCCTGCAAGTCATCTAAAGTATAAAGCTCCGGCTCATCATTCAAGAAGTCAAAGCTCTTTGAGTTATTGTTGAGTTCATACACTCCCTTCCGAAGAATATGCTCATCATACGTCTTCAGCAGAAATTGGGCAAATGTCGAAACCTCAGATATTTTTTCCTCGGGAAGCTTCTGCAAGGTATCTACTGTCTTTTGAATCAAAGCTTGCTTTGTCATAACGATCTCCTTCTATAGTCTCAAACCTCTGACTTCTGACCTCCGACCTCTGCCTTTCTACGTCACCACTTCATTCGTTCCTTCAGGCGCTGGATGTGTGCAAGGTGATGCTGCCCGTGCCATGCGTACATACCGGCAATGCTCTCGAGGGAAAACTCCTTGCCCTGATCCGGATGGATGTACGTGCGTTTGAAATCCGTTGCACTCATCGAGCGAAGCAGAAGTACCCAGCGCCGGTGTAGAGCTTCGAGGAGAGAGAGAGAAACATCAAGCGGCGAATTTTTGCCGTCATCCAGCTCAGCCCACTTGCTCTCGAAATACGGCTTTATTGTTGGTTTATCCTCTGTCAGGGCCCACTTGAAGCGGATGTAGGCGTTCATGTGGCTGTCCGGCACGTGGTGCACAACCTGGCGTACAGTCCAGCCGCCTTCACGGTACGGGGTTTCCAACTGCATCTCGGATAAACCGTTCACCGTTTTCCGCAGCATGCCCGGAAGTATTGTAATCTCGTCAATCCAATCGCTGAGCTGTGAAGGCTGAATGATTTCGGGACGCTTGAATTTCCCGATCGGATATTTTAGTTGTTCGATGTCCATAGTGTCCTGAAGAAAATCTATCGAATTAGCGAAAGACAAGCAAGG
>JBKJJX010000215.1:0-6702 GCA_046597825.1 Bacteroidota bacterium
AATCAGAAAATCATTGTAACTTTTCTTGACTTGATGATATCCCTTCGCTATATTTCTTCCGCAACTAACCACGAAAATTCCTGTATGAATCTCTTCAAAAAAATAACTCTTGTTTGGAGTACTGTTATTGCAGCATACGGGCTTTCGTTTTTTTTGCCCCACAACGAATTTACAACTGCAAGTTTCGTGAGTTATTCTCTCCAGACGTTGCTATTCATAATATCCGTTTACGTAATGCGCCGCGAGCGTGTTGCCAAGAACAAATTTATCTTCCTGAACTTCTCCTTCTTTTTTGCGATATCGATCCTATTCCATGTCTATAGTTTTGTGGGGACGTGTATTTTTGTTGGAAATTTGATGGCTCCCCTCTACTACTTTCAATATATATCGGCAGGTTTATACTTTTTCTTTCTCGCGTTCGCCATTGGATACCTTGCAATAGACCTTTTGTTCAGGGATTTCAAGACGTTTCAAAAGTATTTGCTCGCTTTTGCAATTGTCGGTGGGCTCTTTGGGTATTACTATCATCCGTATTTCTCTAATCCGGATTATTTGTATACGACCAGCGATGTAAGAGAATGGAAGGAGCTCGATAAGGTACGTTCACAATTAGAAGATAAGTTTCCATCCGTCAGCGATCTTACCGCTGCACTTTCCCGGTCTCCGGATGCACCAATCTTGAATCATTTAACCGAAGAAGAGAAGGTGCAACGGGTAAAAGAACTTTATCCATACCTGTCTCCCTCCAATTGGAAAATTCTGATATTGAAGCCATTATATCTGAATGCGATTTACATGTGTGTTCTTTCGGTGGGATTTATTCTTTTGTTTTTTGGATATCAGTACAAGAAGGATCCGCCACAAGGCGCTTACATTGAGAAGATGATGTTTCTCTTTCTCATCTTTTGCACGCTCGAAATATTTCACGCCTGGAGTTTTGTGAAGGCGCTTGAGTGGCAGTCATTCTCGGATTTTGTCATTGTTGGACAATATCTATCTGGATTCGTACTTGCATTGATTGCAGTTTTCTTTGCGTTGAGATTACGTTTCATTACCTCCGCGAAGGGAGATTTCTACGAAACTGAGATCATGGAAAGTCCGGCGGCAGTCACGCGCTGGCGCGACGCGCTCGATAATATTGTTATCGAGAAGTTCTTCAATCGAAAACATTTGCTCGGCAGGATGTTTGTAGATCCACTTTCACGAAAATCAAAAAACTAGTGCGGAGACAGCCAAGGGTCCTCTAATCAAAAAACCTCTGACTGTCCCGTTACCAACTATCACTCAGGAAAAGTTTTATGGAAACAAAATCTGTTCAAGGAGAAAAGAAAGCAGGGGGCGCTTTCGAATATCCGATTGTTGGCAAAAGCAAAGCAACTGATCTCGTAAGCAAACTCGTTCAGCGCCTGGCAAAGACTCGCCGTGATGTGGTTATTGTTGGCGAAGCGGGAGTCGGCAAAGGTGCCATAGCGAAAAATATCTATCATCTTGGAAAAAATGGAGTTGACCTTCCGTTCATGTCCATCAATCTTTCGGTTGTCGATGACAGAGAACTGGAAGCGATGCTCTTCGGCTATGACCGCGGCGTTGAGGGTTTGCCGTCAACAACAAAGCGCGGCTTATTCGAACAGGCAAATGGCGGAACGTTACTTATTGAAGAAATCGAAGAGGCGAGTTTCCGCAACCAGATGAAGATTCTGAATTTCATCAATGAGCGCAAGACACGGCGTATCGGCGGTGAGACGAATGAAGCAGTTGATATCCGCCTCATCATCACGATGAAGGAAGAGCCGCAGGCGCTCGTCGAGAAGCGAAAGCTCCTCGAAGAGTTATACGCACGTATCCTTGAATTTGAAAAGATCGAGATTCCGCCCTTGCGTCAGCGACCGGAGGATATTCCTTTGCTGGTCAAACATTTCACGAGCGAAATCTGCAAGGAACTTGGACTGGGCGACCTGGTTATCGATATCAACGCAATTGATGTTCTTGTCCGCCAGCCGTGGAAAGAAAATATCCGTGAGTTGAAAGCGGTAGTTGACAAATCGGTTCTTTTCTCGCACGAAGGACGTTTCTCGTTACCGCCCGAGTTGGTCGACGAGAAGACGGAAGTGGTGAAGATGATCAACAACATCATGGCAGGCCAGGAATTTGTTCTCGATAATTCGCTCGATGTAATTGAAAAGGGAATTATTGAACGCTCGCTGGATCGTTTCGGATTCAATCAGTCGAGGGCGGCACAATTCCTCGGGATGACGGAACAAACATTCCGTTACAAATTAAAGCGGCTTGGCATTGCAAGCGCCCGTTCTCGGGGATAGAAAAATAATTTCTTTCGAAGCAAAAGCCTTCCGGAATTCCGGAGGGCTTTTTTTTTAGGCTTTTCCGAAATCTCTTTCTTTCCATTGAACGTTTTTGTTTACCAATACTACTGGGGGAAAAAAGAGGACGTAACTGATGTAGTAGAGCTCGAAGGGGATAATATACAGGAGGAGTTCAGACCGCTTGAACGACGTAAGCGCGGGACGGATGAGGAGATAATCGGAGAAACACTTTAAGAGCAGCGGGACCAGAATAACAGCAACACCATTGAAGAAAAGGTTCAGTAGCAGCAGTGATTTGAAAATATATCCGACCGCAAACAACGAAATGCTTTTGATATCCATGTCGGCGCCGCCGGTGAACCAACGCTTTTTTTGCCGGTACAATTCTCGCCATGTCCCGCACGGCAGACTTCGTACGAGTGTTCCGAGGTCGAGTGGAAATTTTGCACTATAAGCAGTTTTCGTCGTCACCGCGTGAAACAGCGCATAGTCTTCAGTGATACTAAACGGAATCTGTCTGTATCCACCCACAGCGTTGTATGCTTTTCGGCGGACGGAGAGATTGTTGCCTACTGCCGTGACAGGAAAATGCAATCGTATTGCCGCCGCCGCAATTGAAAATAATGCAAACCAGTCCAGCGCCTGCACTGCTTCAAACATCTTTCCTGATTTCAATGATGTGAATCCCGCTACGAGTCCGACAGATTCTGTATCATAATACTTCACGGTTTCTTCCACCCAGCCCGGCGGAACAATACAGTCCGCATCGCTGAAGAGAATAATCTCTCCATCCGTAATGTCGATTCCCTGTAGCACTGCGTTTGTTTTTCCTTTGAACTGTGTCTCGCCTCCCGCTGCTGAGTGAAGTTTGATAAAAGGGAAGCGACGCTCATATTCCGTAATGATGGATTCAGTGCCGTCAGTTGAGTGGTCGTTCACAACAATCACATTCAATAATTCCTTCGGGTAGGTCAGACGGGAGACGGACTCAAGGCACGGCCCGATGTTCCGCTCCTCATTTCTCGCTGCAATAATTACGGAAACAGTCGGACGGTAGGAAGGATTGTTGGGATACGTCGCGTTATGCGCGGCGATAGCGAAAATGCAAATCTGAAGCGTGTAGAGAATTGTGAAAACAACGAGAAGCGTAATGAGCATTTGTTGGGATGGTCAGGTCGGAGACGAAAGATTGACGGCTTAACGTACCGAAAAAATATTCCTGAAGCAATTTGTTGAACGAGCGACATGTAAAAGTTATATTCAATCCAATCCTTCATTCACTATATCGACCTCATGTCCAACCATCTTGTTGTAGGAATTGCCGGTGGTACAAGTTCCGGCAAAACATCCGTTACGCGTGCGATAGCGTCAGCACTCGGCGAAGCCAATATCGCGTTACTTCAGCACGATTCGTATTACAAAGATCTCTCGCAGTTCGGCGGGAAACAACCGCACGAAATAAACTACGATCATCCGGACGCTTACGATACCGAGCTCTTGATCACGCACATTCAGCAACTGAAAGCAGGCAAGTCGATTCGCCGGCCGGTCTATAACTACACCACATATCGCCGGTCAAGCGAAGAGAAAATCGTTGAACCGCAGCGTATTATCATCGTTGAGGGGATTTTGATTTTCTTCGAGCCGGAGCTCCGGGATATTATCGACGTGAAAGTTTTTGTCGACACGGACGACGATGAGCGCGTACTGCGCCGCATCCGCCGCGATGTTCTCGAGCGTGGGCGAACAGTCGAGTCGGTGATGCAGCAATATATTGGCACCGTGAAACCGATGCATCTGGAATTTGTCGAGCCATCGAAGCGCTGGGCTGATGTGATTATCCCTCGTGGCGGACAGAATCATGTGGCGATCGATCTTGTTGTCCGGATGCTGCGGACTTTGTCGTAGAGGATTTTTTTTCCCTTCCATCAACTGACGAGTTAGTGAGACGATTCAGAGGAGGAGCGGGATGTTTCCGTTCCGCATCAAGCTTAGTCCTCCCAACCCATGTCATGCTGAAGATCTCTTTTTCAGCATCCCTTCAAGTTGTTCTAGGTTCGGATTCCGATTAAGAACATTTCGGAATGAGGTGTGCTTCCAAACTGAGACACCACTGAGGAGTAGGTTGAATTGCTTCCAACCGTCCAATTGAATATATTTTTACAGTTTTTAATAAGGAAACCGTGCTTAAGACTACTCAGACTGTTAATCTCTCAACGACTTCCTCGCAGGAAGCCCTCTACCAAAAAACAATTCTGGATAACGGACTCCGTGTTGTAACGGAGAAAATTCCGTACGTCCGCTCAGTTTCTCTCGGTGTTTGGGCAAATGTCGGTTCGCGAAATGAGGATGGCGCCCGAAATGGTATCAGCCATTTTCTTGAGCACATGGTGTTCAAGGGAACGAAGAAACGAAACGTGCGGGACATAGCGCAGAGCCTTGAATCGCTCGGCGGCTATTTAAACGCCTTCACCACAAAAGAGCAAACCTGCTTTTACGCCCGCGTGCTGGATATGCATGTCGAAGAAGCAATGGACGTTCTCGCCGACCTGGTGCAGAACGGAACATTCAAGAGGGAGGAAGTGGATAAGGAGAAGCTGGTTGTTATTGAAGAGTTGAAGAACGCGGAAGACGACCCCGAAGATATCATTCACGATTATTTTGAGAAAGCATTATTCCCGACTCATTCACTCGGCTTTCCGATAATCGGAACGGAAGAAAATCTGCGGCGCTTCAAGCGTGAAGATTTGTTGGCGCATACCCAATCCTACTATCATCCTTCGCGGATTGTTATTTCGGCAGCCGGAAACGTTGACCATAACAAGCTGGTGAAATTGGTCGAGAAGCATTTGAATCATCTTCCCTCTTCAACGTATGTAGAGCAGCGAAAACCCGGACCTTCGGGCATCAACCATAATACACACGGAGAATATCTTCGCCCGATCAATCAATCGCACATTTGCCTCGGTACTGTCGGCTATAGCATCAAACACCGCGACCGGTATCCGCTGATGGTGATGAATGCATTGCTGGGAGAGGGAATGAGCTCGCGCCTGTATCAAAACATTCGCGAGCGATATGGCTTTGCCTACAGCGTCTATTCGTACACAAATCTCATGAGCGACTCTGGCGTTTTCGGCGCATATATCGCAACAGATAAAAAGAATATAGAAAATTCAATCGAGTTGATTCAGAAAGAGTTAACGCGATTAAAGTTGAAGCCTGTGTCAAAGGCCGAGCTCGACAGAACTAAATCGCAAATCAAGGGCGTGTTGATGTTGGGACTAGAAAATATGTCGGGAAGAATGATGCGGTTGGGATCCAGCGAGTTGTATTTCGAATCGTTCACATCGCTCGACACGATTCTCAAGAAAGTAGACGCGGTGACACCCGATTCGATTCAACGTGTAGCAAATGACTTATTCAAAGAAGAAAAGTTTTCGACAGTTATTATCCGCCCGTCCTAAACTGCCAGTATGATCAGTCTCAGTGACCTGAACACAAATTTATTGAGCGCCGAGTACGCAGTGCGCGGCCCGATCGTCATCCGTGCGCAGCAACTCGAGGAACAGGGACGCAAAATTATCTACTGCAACATCGGAAATCCGCAAGCGCTGAAGCAAAAGCCGCTCTCATTTATCCGCCAGACTCTCAGCTTGCTCGAGTATCCGGCGCTTCTAGAATCACCTGAAGCACTGCGACTCTATCCGAAAGATCTTATCGAGCGGGCGAGGATGATTTTGCAGCTCCATCCCCCGGGCACGGGTGCGTATTCGCAAAGCGCCGGTATTCCGTTCATTCGCAAAGCGATCGCTGAATTTATTTCGAAGCGGGATGGAATTGCGGCGAGCCGCGATCACGTCATCTTAACAGACGGCGCCAGCAAGGGAGTGCAGGCTGCAATTTTTGCATTGCTGAAAAAACGTACCGATGGCTTCATGATTCCGATTCCGCAGTACCCGCTGTACAGTGCAACGATCGACCTGTACGGTGGAACGAAAATAGGATATTATCTTGATGAGTCCACGAACTGGCAGTTGAATGAAGCTGCGTTGGAAGCAAGCATCGCCAAAGCGAAAGAAGAAGGCGTTCATCCGGTCGCGATAGCAGTCATAAATCCCGGCAACCCGACCGGCAGCGTGTTGACGTATGAGAACATTCAGATGGTAATCCGATTCGCCCGGCGCCACAATCTCTCGCTCATGGCGGATGAAGTGTACCAGGAAAACGTTTATGCGGCGGAGAGTAAATTCTTTTCATTTGCCAAAGTCATGCACGACATGAATGAGAAGAGCGTGACGCTGTTTAGCTTTCATTCCGTCTCAAAGGGATTTCTTGGCGAATGCGGACACCGCGGCGGTTACATGGAAGTCCGGAACCT